>JAIEMN010000069.1 GCA_019752115.1 Gemmatimonadaceae bacterium | reverse complement strand
GATGCAGATGATCTACGGGGGTTCCGCTGCGCTCGTCATCGGGGCGGGATGGAACAGTTACGCGCGAAGAAACTGTGCAACCGTGAGCACGCGCGCGTCCGCATAACGCCAAGTTCTGCCGCGGGGCCTCATAACAATGTGGCAGGCCCGCGCAGCGGGCCAGCCACCCTCCTTGATCAGCCCCGTCGGCAGCAGCGACCCGTTCTGCACGCGCCATCGCTGGACGAATTTAGGTATCCCAGCTCCACTCTGTCGCGGCCGAGCTACGATACAGCACGAATCCGTATCGCACGTAGCCTCCCACTCGCAATTCATAGAAGTGACCATCGTCTCGCATCTCATATTCCCAACCGCCGTAGGCACGGTCTTGCCACCGGAGCGGCGCGCCGAGCTGCCAAAGTCCGCGTGGGTATCGTCCAGTCCGTGAGCGGTACCGTTCGAGTGCCTCTCGAATTTCATTCCCGCGCCCGATCAACTCTTGCCGGCCCTGCTCTGTCCGAAGGTCTGGTCCGGCGGGGCGCACAACCGCGTCGGCCAGCAGCAGGAGAACTGCGCCAACGACCAAGGTCTTGAGAAATCGCTTAGTGCGCACGGTTCATTTGGATGCGGTGCCAGAATCAATTGGTGGACGATCGATCCAAGTCGAATAGCGGCGCACTGCAGAACGCAAAGCTCTGCCGCGGGGCCTCATAACAATGCGACAGGCGAACGCAGTGAGCCAGTCGCCATCCTTGAAATAGCCCTGCCGGCAGCAGCGACCCGTTCTGCTTAGGGCCGTTCCCCGTGCGGGGACTACGCGGAAAACGGTGCCGTGAGTCATCGGTTCAGTCGTAGGACCACCTTAGGAATCTCGCGCACGCTGGAGTCCAGCGCGAAGTCGAGCTTGACGCGCACGGAGCCCTTACTCACCCGATTGTCCGGCGGAAGAAGCTGATACGCGGTCAGCTTCACCTCGTCCGTTGATGACGTATCGGCGACCAGTGGTGGACTGACCACTTGGCCGCGCCACCATCCGTCGCGATCGGTGAGCTGAAGCCGTTCCTCTGCCTCCCAGCGGATCTGCCCATCGGCGCGGCGTTCCACCATGACCAGCTTCAGGCCGGACCGATCGGTGTAGAGCGTCGCGTTGGGTACCGGTCGACCGGCGGAGTCGAGGACGCGGACATCAACCCGCGCGAATCGCGGAGGCACCTCGTGAGTCGCTTGAAGCGATCCGACCTGGGACGAATCACCGACCGGCACGCGAGAGCCGTCGGGCGGTGCGCATGCCACGAGCATGGTGAGGAGGGCCCAGCGCGCGGTCATTGCCGAAGTCACAATAGAGGAGCGGTCTACGAGCGGGATTGGGACAGGCGCCAGTGCGGAAACCATCAGCCGCGCCTCCGACTAGCACACACCACTTCAATACGCACACGGCGCACCTGCAGAACGCTGATTATGCCGGCGGGAATCACCGCGAGCAATCACATCTACCGCGCCCCTGCACGACATAACACCAGCGGGGCATATGCCGCGATGCTCGTTGAATGTCCCACCGTCGCTTGATCATACGACTGGCGCTCGGCGGCCGCGAGCGTGGTGGGACGACTCGATAGGCCGCGGTTATTGCGGCCTAGTTCCGTATCGGGCCGAGGGAGCCGGCAGGGGGGACGACGCCGCCTCGGCGCCGTGAGATCGCGGCGAACGGGCGGCGAACGCGCCAGCGATGCGGCCGCCCAGCGTCAGGAGCGCCGCCGATCCTCGCCGATGTCGCCGGGCCCCATCGTGTCGAGGGGGCTCCGCACGCCGTGGCCCCCGCGGTTGAGCACGTGGGTGTACAGCATGGTTGTCGAGACGTCCTCGTGGCCCAGCAGCTGCTGAATGGTGCGAATGTCATACCCGGCCTCGAGGAGGTGCGTGGCGAAGCTGTGCCGCAGGGTGTGGCAGCCGACGCGCTTGGTGAGGCCCGCTCGGCGCCCGGCCTCGAGAACCGCGCGCTGCAGCACGGTGTGGTGCTGATGGTGCATGACGTGGCGCTGCATCGCGGCGTCCCAGTACTCACGCGAGGCAGGAAAGAGCCAGCACCACCCGGCAGCCAACTGCGCCCCCTTCCCCTTCGTGCCGCCCACGCCGGGGTAGGTCACGTAGCCGCCGCCCTTCATGCGCCGCCGCACCCACTCCTGGCGCACGCGCTCGATGTGCGCCGCCAGCGGGGCACGCATCGACGCGGGGATCATCGTGATCCGGTCCTTCGTCCCCTTGCCGTTGCGCACCACGATCTCCAGCCTATTCAGATCGAGGTCCTTGATCCGCAGCTGGCAACATTCCATCAGGCGCAGCCCGGAGCCGTACAGCAGCTGGGCCATCAGCGCGGGCTGACCGCGCATTGCGCCCAACACGCGCCGCACGTCTTCACGTGAGAGCACGTTTGGGAGCACATGCGGCCGCTTGGCCGGCGTCAGCGCCGCCACCTGCTCGAGGGGCATCTCGAGCACGCTGAGGTACAAGAAGCGCAGCGCGGCCAGCGCCTGATTCTGCGTAGACGCGGCTACCCTCCGCTCCTGTACGAGATAGCGGAGATACGCTTCCACATCGGCCGCCCCCAACAGCCGCGGATGCCGCGTGCCATGGAACCGCACGAACGCCACGATCCAGCGCACGTAGGCCTCCACCGTGCGCGGACTGTAGCGCTTGAGCGCGGCTTTTGCCCGGACCTCTTCGAGGAGTCGCGATGCCATGCCGCACGATAGGGCGGCCGGCGCCGCAGAGACGCATCGGTTCTACGCGCGTGCCATCCTTTCAACGCAACGAGCGCCAGCACGCATCACGCACCTCGCCCCGCCTGCCCCGCCACGCAAAAGCGCCGCCCCCGAGCATGGGGGCGGCGCTTGCCGACAGACGTGCGATTGTCGAAGTAGCTGGGGAGAGACTCGAACTCTCGACCTCACGATTATGAGTCGTGCGCTCTAACCGGCTGAGCTACCCAGCCCCATCACTCACGCTGCGGAGCAAGGCAGCGAGTTCCGGGACGCAAACGGCCAGCCCTTGCGGACTGGCCGAGTGCACTATGGCGGGGGCGGGATTTGAACCCGCGACCTTCGGGTTATGAGCCCGACGAGCTACCAGGCTGCTCCACCCCGCGGCAGTCTTGGGATATTAGCGGGTGAAACGTGGGAGTCAACCCCGAAAGACCGTCACAAAGCTGGTCTTTCACACGAACTATCGCTCGGTCGTATCCGCGGCCGCCGCCTTCACCGAATCCGCCGCCGCCTTCTTGGCGTCGGTCACGGTCCAGTAGAGCAGCTCCTTGTCGCCCTTCACCATCCCCCACTTCTCACGCGCCATCCGCTCGAGCCGCACGGGATCGGTGTTCACCACCTTGAGCTCCTGCTCCAGCGAATCGACCTCGGCCTTCACCGCATCAAGCGAATCCTCGAGCGCGGCCTTCTGCTCGCGCTGCGTGAGCAGGTCGCTGGTGCCGTACTCGCCTCCTTCCACGGCGTAGGCGAGCACGCCCAGCACACCGGCGCCCCACGCGAGGCGCCGGAGCCAGACCCGGCCAGGTTTGTCCCGGCTCGATCCGCGCTTAGATGCCAAAGAGCGCTCCGCCCGGGTACTCGGCGTACCCTTCGAGCTGCTCTTCAATGCGGAGCAGCTGGTTGTACTTCGCCACGCGATCGCTGCGGCTCGGCGCACCAGTCTTGATCTGACCGGCCTGCGTCGCCACCGCGAGATCGGCGATGAACGTGTCTTCGGTTTCGCCCGAGCGGTGCGAGATGATGCTGTTGTAGCCCGCGCTCTTCGCGAGTTCGATCGCTTCGAGCGTCTCGGTGAGCGTGCCGATCTGGTTCACCTTCACCAGAATCGCGTTTGCGACATCGTTCTCGATCCCCTTGGCGAGAATCTCGCTGTTCGTGCAGAACAGGTCATCGCCCACGAGCTGGCAGCGATCCCCCACCGTCTCGGTGAGCAGCTTCCAGCCGTCCCAATCGTTCTCGGCCATGCCGTCTTCGATGGACACGATGGGGTACTGCTCGAGCCAGCCGGCGTACAGCTCCACCATTTCCTGCGGGCTGCGCGACTTGGCGCCGCTCTTCTTGAAGTTGTACTGGCCGTTCTGGAACAGCTCGCTGCTCGCCACATCGAGCGCCAGCGCAATGTCCTGCCCGGGACGCAGACCGGCCGCCTCGATGGCCTCGATGATCACCTTGAGCGCCTCTTCGTCGCTCGCGAGGTTCGGCGCAAAGCCGCCTTCATCGCCCACGCCGGTGGAGAGCTTGCGGCTCACCAGCACCTTCTTGAGCTGATGGAACACCTGCGTGCCCATGCGCAGCCCTTCGGCGAACGAATCGGCACCCACCGGAATGATCATGAACTCCTGGAAGTCCACGGTGTTGGTCGCGTGCGCGCCACCGTTCAGGATGTTCATCATCGGCACCGGCAGCGTGCGCGCCATCGGGCCACCGAGGTAGCGATAGAGCGGCAGCCCGACTTCGAGCGCCGCCGCACGCGCCACGGCCATCGACACGCCGAGCATCGCGTTCGCGCCGAGCCGGCCCTTGTTCTCAGTGCCGTCGAGATCCATCAGCGCGCGGTCGATCGCGATCTGGTCGGTCGCGTCCATGCCCTCGAGCGCTTCGTTGATCTCGGTGTTCACGTTGTTCACGGCGTTCTGCACGCCCTTGCCGCCGTAGCGCGCCGGATCCCCGTCGCGCAGCTCCACCGCCTCACGCTCGCCCGTGCTCGCACCGCTCGGCACCGCCGCACGGCCCGCCGCGCCGGTTTCGAGGACCACGTCGACTTCGACGGTGGGATTGCCGCGGGAGTCGAGGATTTCTCGGGCGCTAACGGAGATAATCGGAGCCATGTTTTCTATTTCCTGTGAGAAGTCAGGGGGAGAATTTCAGGGAGTTGGTGTCAGGACTGCGGGGTCAGGCTTCGGCAGGAACCGCCTTGGGGCGCGCGGCGCCTTTCGGCGCGCGCACTTCGAGGGCGGGGTCCACGCCGTAGACCGTCTTCAGGCACTCGGCCATCCGCAGGCGAACCGTTTCCGCCAGTTCGTCGCGGTCGTCGTACGTGAGCCCTTCGGTCGGGATGGGCTCCAGCAAATGCACATGCACGGTGCCGGGGCTCGCGCGGAACTCGCCGCGCGGGTTCACGGCGATGGTGCCGTGAATGACCACCGGCACGATCGGTGCGCCGGAGCCGATGGCCAATACGAAGGGCCCTTTCTTGAACGGGCGGAGCGCGTAGCTCTCGCCGCGCGTCCCTTCGGGGTACACGAGCACCGGATGCCCACCGCGAATGCGCTTGGCGGCGTCTTCGTACGCCGAGAACGCGGCCTTGCGGTTCTCGCGGTCGATGTAGATCACGCCCACCGCACGCGCGGCCGGTCCAAAGAGCGGGATCTTCTCGAGCTCCCGCTTGGCCACGAAGCCATAGTGCGGGAGCACGTCGATCATGGCCGGGATATCGAACCAGCTCACGTGGTTCGCGATGAACACACGCGGAGCGCCTTCGGCGAGTTCGTCGCCGCCGTGCTTGATGACCTTCACGCCGGCGGCCCAGAGCAGCGCACGGGCCCAACGGACCGGCGCCTTCTCGTAGATGCTTCCCTTGCCGTACTTCACGCCGAACAGCTGGGCGAGCAAAACGCTGCCCCCGTTGATGACGGTCGCCAGCAGGAGCACGACAGCGGTGAAGTAGGTCCGGACCATTCCCTCAAAGGTCGCCGGAGCGGGCCGCGTTTTCAACGCAGCGCACGCATTCGCCGCCCTCGCGCCCGAGGCGGGTCAGCGACGCTGGAAGTGATCGTGACCGGCGATGTCGGGATTGGGCACGCGCAAAGCCTCCGCAGCGTCGACCACCCGGCCAATCACCGTCAGGGGCACATCGGCGGTCCAGCGGGCCCGGAGCCCGGCCAGCGCATCGTCGGGGATGGTGGCGAGCAGCTCGTACTCCTCACCGCTGGCCAGCGCCGCCTGCGGCGTGATGCCGGGCCCCCGTGGCAGCAACTCCGGGTCGATCGCCAGCCACACGCCGCTGGCCGCGCCCAGATGGCGGGCATCGGCCCCCAGCCCATCGCTGATATCGAGCATGCTGGTGGCGCCGGCCTCGGCCAGCAGCTGCCCGGCCGCCAGGCGAGGCGCCGGCGCGGCAAAGCGGGCCCGTGCCCAGGGGGCGGGCTCCTCCCCGGCCTCCCACGCGGCGATGGCTGCGCCGGGGCCGCCGAGGACGCCCGTCACCACCACCAGATCACCCACCCGTGCCCCGCTCCGCGGGACGGGGCGTGGCGCGTCGCCGATCACCGTGAGTGTGATGCCGAACGCGGGCCCACGGCTGAGGTTGCCACCGACGATCCGGGCGCCGGCGGCCCGGATGGGGTCGGCCAGTCCGTCGGCGACCTCCAGCAGCTGCGCATCCCAACGCGGCGGGACCTGAAAGGCCACGAGCACCTGCTCCGCTTCGGCGCCCATCGCGGCCAGATCGCTCAGCGCCGCCGCCGCCGCGCGTACCCCCACCTCGCGCGGCGCAATCCAGTGCGCGCGGAAGTGCACGTCTTCCACGCAGGCATCGGTGCTGATCACATGCACCCCGCGCACCGGCGGCAACACCGCCGCGTCGTCGCCGATATCGGAAACGAGATCGCCCCAGCGCGCCATGAGCGCGCGGATGGTGTCGAACTCCTGCCCGCGCCCGAGCTCCTGATGCGGGCGAAAGCGCGTGGGGCCGGTCACGCGCGCATGACCGACAACGGCGCGAGCCGAGCGAGCTCCCCCGGATCCGGGCGCGGCGTTGCCGCGAGGTCCGCGAACACGGGCGGCAACTGGGCCCGCCAGTCATCGAGCGACAGCCCACGCACGGTGCCCAGGGCGTCCCAGGTGGCGCGTTCCGCCGCGAGCCCGTGCACGGCCGCCCCCAGCACCGCGGCATCGCGCGCCATCACCCCCTGCGCCAGGAACGTCGCGATCACGCCGGTGAGGCAATCCCCGCTGCCGCCGGTCGCAAGGAGCGGGGTGCCATACGGCACCGCGGTGAGCGGCTCGCGCTGATGCGCGACCAGCGTGGGCGTGCCCTTGAGTAACACCGTGGTGTTGGAGCGCACCGAGAATTCGGCGAGCAGCGCCGCGCGATCATCCCAGCTGTCGGGGAGCGCGCGGCCGAGCAGACGCGCGAACTCGCCGGGATGCGGCGTGCAGACCACCGCGCGCGCGTCGCGCGTCCAGTGGCGAATGAGCGACGCGGCGTCGGTGCCGAGTGCCTGCGCGGCGTCGGCGGCGAGCCAGAGCGCATCAGCATCGAGCACCAGCGCGATGCCGCGATGCACCTGGAGCAGGCGTTCGACGAGCTGCTGCGATTCGCGCGTACGCCCGAGCCCGGGCCCCACCGCGACGGCATCGTAGCGCGGCGCATCGCCGGACGGATCGACCACGTCATGCTTGCGGGTCGCAAGCAACGGCGGCCAGCGATGCGTGATGGCCTGCGGCACGAGCGTCTGCAACGCGGGGACGCTCGCTTCGTGCACGATGGCATGTGCGAGGCCGGCGCCCGCGGCCAACGCGGCGCGCGTAGCGAGCACGATCGCCCCGGCCATGCCGGCATCACCACCAACGAGACCCACGCGCCCGCGTCGCCCTTTGTGCGTGTCCCACGCGAGGGGTGGGAGCAGCGCCCCCAGCTGCTCGCGCGCGGCCCAGCGCCAGGCGCCGTCGTCCTCGTCGCCCGGGCACTTGGCGTACGGCCCGAGCCCGATGTCCGTGAGGACGAGGAGCCCCATGCGATCCCGGCCGAACAGGTGCGCGCGCTTGAGCGTGCCGAACGCGATGGTGCAATCCGCGGTGACGGCGCCGTCGGCGACCTCACCGGTGGAGGCGTTCACACCGCTCGGGATATCGAGCGCCATCACGCGCGCGCCGGCGTCGCGCAGCAGCTGCACGCGCGCGCACGCCGCCGCCGCCTGGTCGCGCAACGCGCCCTGATGCCCGGTGCCGAGGATGCCGTCCACGACGACGCGCTCGTGGCCGGTGATCTCGCCGAACGTCAGAAAGGGCGCGGCGAGCCGGGCGGCGCGCTGCGCATCGGGGGTGGTGGGCACGCCGGCCGCGTGGAGCCGCACCGTCACGCCGTATCGCGCGAGTTGCGCGGCCACGAGGTAGGCATCGCCCCCGTTATTGCCGCGACCGGCGAAGACCGCCACGCCGTGGGCCAGCGTGTTGCCCGCGTGGCGGATGATGGCGGCGGCGGCGGTGCTCGCCGCCTGCTGCATGAGCGCGAAACTGTCGGTGCCGCCGGTGATGGCGGCGTGGTCGCGCGCGGCCGCCTGCGCGGCAGTGGTGAGGCGCGGAAAGCTCACACGCGCCCCCGGGGCGTCAGACGTGCGCCGTGCTCCACGGGTACTCACGCTCGAATGCTTCGGCGAAGTCGAAGACGCCGAAGAAATCATCGCGCGAGTCCTGGGGCTGGCTGATCAGCAGCCCGAGGTCGACGAGCGTGAAGACGATGTCGCCGATATCCATGGTGGAGCGGACGCCCCAGTGCTCGAGCACAAGGCGGGCCATCACCCCAAAGCGCTGCATGGCGAGTTCGCGGCAGGCATGCGCGAGCTCGGGGCCGCTAATGTGGCGACGCTCGATGAGCTTCGTCTGCGAATGCTCGAGCGCCGACAGCACAAACAGATAGGCGCGCTCGTCGAACCGCTGCTCACGCAGGCGGATCTGATCCATGATGCCTTCGCGGAAGGCTAACTCGGACACGGGCGGGCCTCGGTGCTTCAATGAAATGCGGAACCCCTCAGGCCTCAGTGGGGAGGCCGAGAGGGAGTTGGCATCAGGAAAACTGAAACGCAGAGGGCCCGGCAGCAATAGCTGCCGGGCCCTCCGCACATCCTGCATTGGTGACCGTCAAACTTTTGTGACGGCGCGGTACAGCGGGAAGGCGTCGGCGAGGGCCTTGACGTCGGCCCTGACGGCGGCCACGGAGGCGTGATCCTCGGGGTTGCTCAGCACACGGTCAATGAGCGTGGCAATCTGCTGCATCGCCTCGGGGCCCATGCCGCGCGTCGTCACGGCCGGCGTGCCGATGCGGATGCCGCTCGTGACGAACGGCGACTGCGTCTCCTTCGGCACGGTGTTCTTGTTCACCGTGATCCCCGCCTCATCCAGCACCTTCTCGGCCACCTTGCCGGTGAGGTTCTTATTGCGGAGATCGACCAGCATGAGGTGATTGTCGGTGCCACCGCTCACGACGTGATAGCCCTTGTCGATGAGCGCCTGCGCGAGCACCTGCGCATTCTGCACCACCTGCTGGCAGTACTGCGTGAACGCGGGCTGCAGCGCCTCGTGGAAGGCCACCGCCTTGGCGGCGATCACGTGCTCCAGCGGGCCGCCCTGCATGCCGGGGAACATCGCCTTGTCGATCGCCTTGGCATGTTCGGCCTTGCACAGAATGATGCCGCCGCGCGGGCCGCGCAGCGTCTTGTGCGTCGTGCTCGTCACCACGTCGGCGTACGGCACGGGGTTGGGATACACGCCCGTCGCGGCCAGACCGGCGAAGTGCGCCATGTCCACCATGAAGATCGCGCCCACTTCCTTGGCGATATCGGCGAACGCCTGCCAGTCGATCACGCGCGAGTACGCACTGTAGCCGGCGATGATCATCTTGGGCTTGTGCTCACGCGCCTGCGCGCGCATGTGCTCGTAGTCGATCAGCCCTTCGCCGGTGACGCCGTAGCTCACGGCCTTGTACAGCAGGCCGGAGAAGTTCACCGGGCTGCCGTGCGTGAGGTGCCCGCCCTGCGACAGGTCCATGCCGAGGAAGGTGTCCCCCGGCTTGAGGAAGGCGAGGAACACGGCGGCATTGGCCGACGCGCCACTGTGCGGCTGCACGTTGGCGTGGTCGGCGCCGAAGAGCTGCTTCACACGATCGATCGCGAGCTGCTCCACCTGGTCCACCACTTCGCAGCCACCGTAATAGCGCTTCCCGGGCAGCCCTTCGGCGTACTTGTTCGTGAGCGGGGAGCCCATGGCTTCCATCACCGCCGGCGACACGAAATTCTCGCTGGCGATGAGCTCGAGGCCATCGCTCTGGCGCTGGATCTCCTCGTCGATCAGGCGCGCGATCTCGGGATCGGTGCCCGCCAACGCCCCGCCCGGCGGCAGACGATCCCATTCACTCCAGTTCGCGCTGTCGCCTTGGCTCGCTCCACTGCTCATGCCGGGCTCCCGGGCTCGCGGCCCGCTTCATGTTCGTTGGTCTGTTCGATCTTCTCCACGCGACGGCCGTGGCGTCCGCCTTCGAACGGCGTCTCCAGCCACGTCTTGAGAATCGCGATGGCATCTTCGTCGCTCACGAAGCGCGCCGGCAGCACGAGCACGTTCGCGTCGTTGTGCTGACGAGCCAGCGCCGCGATCTCGGGCGCCCAGCTCACCGCCGCGCGCACGCCGGGATAGCGGTTGGCCACGTAGCTCATACCCAGGCCGGTGCCGCAGAGCAGCACGCCGCGCTGCACCACCCCATCGCTCACCTGCTGCGAGAGCGGGTGCGCGTAATCGGGGTAGTCGGTGCTGGCGGTGCTGTGGGTGCCGATGTCCTCGACCTCATAGCCCAAATCGGTCAGCACCGTGAGCAGCCGCTGCTTGAGTTCGAAACCAGCATGATCGGAGGCGATCGGGATGCGCTCTCCGGGGCGTGCGACGTCCACCATGGGGCAATCGGGCTGAGGTCAGGATTCCTTGTTCGGGTACTGCGGCCACGTGCGGATCATACCACGAACGGCCGCGATGCGCTGCTCGGCTACGCGGTCGGCCGCCTTGTACGTCGGCAGCCCGGTCTCCTTGGCCAACCCGAAGACGCTGAGCACGGTTTCATAAATCTCGTCGGCCTTGCGCAGGCTCCGCTCGCGGCTCCAACCGGTGAGCTCGCTGTAGACGTTGATCACGCCGCCGGCATTCGCCACGTAGTCGGGGGCGTACAGGATGCCCCGGGCCTCCAGCTCATCCCCGTGCCGGTCTTCCAGTAGCTGGTTGTTCGCGGCGCCGGCCACGATCTCCACCTGCAGCTGCGGAATGGTCTGGTCGTTGATCACCCCGCCCAGCGCACAGGGGGTGAAGATGTCGGCCTTCACGCGGAAGATCTCGTCGCTGGCCACCACCGTGGCGCCGGTCGCTTCGACCACCCGGTCAATCCGCCCTTGATCGATGTCCGTCACGATGAGCTTCGCCCCCGCCAGGTGCAGCGCGGTGGCGAGATGGAAGCCGACATGCCCGAGCCCCTGGATGGCCACGGTGCGCCCGGTCAGGTCGTCGCTCCCCCACCGGTGATTCGCCGACGCCTCGATGGCGCGGAACACCCCATGCGCGGTGACGCTCGAGGGATCGCCCGACTTGGAGCCGATGCCGGTCACGTACTTCGTTTCCATGTGCACGAAGTCCATGTCTTCCACGGTCGTGCCCACGTCTTCGGCCGTCACGTAGCGCCCGCCGAGCGAATCCACAAAGCGGCCGTGCGCGCGGAAGAGCATCTCGCGATGCGGCGTCTTGTTGTTGCCGATGATGACGCTCTTGCCGCCACCGAGGTTGAGCCCGGCGACGGCATTCTTGTAGGTCATGCCGCGCGAGAGGCGGAGCGCGTCGATCGCGGCTTCCTCGTCGCTGGCGTAGTTCCAGAAGCGGCACCCGCCAAGCGCCGGCCCGAGCGTGGTGTCGTGAATGGCAATGATGCCGCGATAGCCGGAGGCCTTGTCATGGCAGAAGACGACCTGCTCATGGCCCATCTCGGCGATGGTTTCGAAGTATTCCATGGGAGTGACTCCCTGAAGGATGGGCAGCGTTAGTCGGCCAGCACGCCATCAGCGGCGGCGGCCGCAGCCACCGTCTCGCGCGCAATCACGATGCGCTGGATCTCCGAGGTGCCTTCATAGATCTCGGTGACCTTCGCATCGCGCATGTGGCGCTCGACGGGATAGTCGGTCACGTAGCCGTAGCCGCCGTGAATCTGGACGGCCTGTGTCGTGACCCACATGGCCGTCTCCGTGGCGAAGAGCTTGGCCATGCTGCAGTAGCGGGTGACCTTCTCCCCGCGCTGCTTGGCGGCCGCGGCGGTGTGCAACAGCGTGCGCGCGGCGGTGATGCGGGTGGCCATGTCGGCGAGCTTGAACTGAATGGCCTGAAAGTCGCCGATGGGCTTGCCAAACTGCTTGCGCTCGCCGACGTACTTCACACTCGCCTCGAGGGCCGCGCGTGCGATGCCGATCGCCTGCGCGGCGATTCCCAGACGGCCGTGGTCGAGTGAGCCGAGCGCGTAGGTGAGCCCCTTCCCTTCCTCGCCCACCAGGCGATCGGCCGGGACGCGGCAGTTGTCGAGCACGATCTGGAGCGTGGGCGAGGCGCGGAGCCCCATCTTCGACTCCTTCTTCGTGAGATGGAAGCCCGGGAGATCGGGGGTGAGGATGAACGTCGAGATCCCCTTGCTGCCCTTGCGCGCCTCAGCGGTATCCGTGCGCGCCATGGCGAGGATCACGCCGGCCTCGTTGCCATGGCTCACCCACGCCTTGGTGCCGTTGAGCACGTAGTGGTCGCCATCGCGCACCGCCTGCGTGCGCAGGCTGGCCGCATCGGACCCGGCCTCGGGCTCCGAGAGCGCGAACGCGCCGAGCAGCTCACCGCGCGCCATGGGCGGCAAATACGTACGGCGCTGCGCGTCGTTGCCGTAGGTCAGGATCATCTGCGTCGGCAGCGAGTTGTGCACGCTGAGCGTGACGGCCGCCGTCGCATCGGCGACGGCGATCTCCTCGAGCGCGAGCAGATAGCTCTGCGCATCGAGCGCGAGCCCATCGTACTCCTCGGGGATGAGCATGCCGAGGAAGCCGAGTTCGGCCATCTGCTCGATCATCACGCGGTCAAAGCGCGACTCCCGATCACGCTCGGCGGCCAGCGGCGCCAGTTCGCGCTTCGCGTAGTCGCGCGCGAGGCGCTGGATTTCCTGCTGGGTTTCGGTCAGATCGAGCAGCGACATATGCGTTGGGAGGATCAGAATTTTTGGCCACGGATTTCACGGAAGCGCACCGTTCCTTCCGTCTGCACCGAAAGAACCGTGCGTTTCCGTGTGATCCGTGGCGATTTGTCTGTTGGGACGTTCAGTACTGGTAGAAGCCGCGGCCGCTCTTGCGGCCGTACCAGCCGGCGGCGACGTACTTCCGGAGCAGCGGACACGGGCGGTACTTGGGATCGCCCAGCCCGGTGTGGAGCACTTCGAGGATCGCGAGGCAGGTGTCGAGGCCGATGAAGTCGGCCAGCGTGAGCGGCCCCATCGGGTGGTTCATGCCGAGCTTCATCACCGTGTCGATGGCTTCGGGCGTGCCCACGCCTTCCATGACGCAGTAGATGGCTTCGTTGATCATCGGCATCAGGATGCGATTGGCCACGAAGCCCGGGTAGTCGTTCACTTCCACCGGCGTCTTGCCGAGCGCCTTGGCGAGCGCCATCACCGTCTGCGTGGTGGCATCGGTCGTGGCGAGGCCGCGGATGACCTCCACCAGCTGCATCACCGGCACCGGGTTCATGAAGTGCATGCCGATCACGAGCTCGGGGCGCTTGGTGCGCGCGGCGATCTCGGTGATGGAGATCGAGCTCGTGTTCGTGGCGAGGATGGTGCCGGGCGCTGCGAGGCGGTCGAGATCCTCGAAGATGCGGAACTTGAGATCGGTGCGTTCCGTGGCGGCTTCCACCACGATCTGCGCATCGCTCACGCCATCGAGACTCGTGGCGGTGCTGATGCGCGCGAGCGCCGCCTCGGCGGCCGTCGCTTCCAGCGCGCCCTTCTTCACCTGCCGATCGAGGTTCTTCGCGATCGTGTCGCGCCCCTTGGCGAGCGCGTCGGCGCTCACGTCGATCATGGTGACCTGATGGCCGCTCGTCGCGAAGACGTGGGCGATTCCGTTGCCCATCTGGCCGGCGCCCACGACGGCGGCGCGCTGCACGGTGGAAGTCGTATCGGACATGAAACGCTAGCTCCTGGCCAACGAAGAGGAGGGAGAATCGGGAGAGGGCGACTGCAGGGTGCTGCGATGCGCGACGATTGCCGCCGCGCCAAGGACCAGCGCCGCCAGTGCCCCGCCTTCGGGGCCCCAGCTGCCGCCGGTGATCCAGTCGGGGCCGGTCACCACGGCGCGATACCCCGGCGTGGCGAACGGTAACCCACTGACCGGCATGTGGAGCACAGCGGCCATGACCCAGTTCCACGCGAGATGGGCCATCCACGCGGCCGGCAGCCCAGTGCGCTCGCGCACCAGCGACAGGCACCAGCCGGCGAGCATGACGATGCACGTGGTCCGGAGGCCGGCGCCGGGGTTGGTGAGATGAATGGCGCCAAAGGCCGCCGCCTGGGCGATGCGCGCGATGGTGGCACTGCTCCCCGCCTCTCGCGCGACCGCCTGCAGATAGCCGCGGAAGGCGATCTCCTCCCACAGCGCCGAGGGCGCGAGGAGAATGCACAACCGCAGGGCCGTGCCGCTCCAGCTGTCGGCCATGATGCCGTCCACCGACAGGGGCGTGGCGTCGAAGCGCACGAAGCCCACTGCCCAGAGCAGCGCGGCGGTGGTGCCGATGGCGAGCGCCCCAAGCGCAAAGCCCGCCAGCAGCCGGCGGGGGTGCCACGCCGCGGCGTCAAAGCCGATGGCCGACCAGGGCGCCGTGAACTGATAACGCCAGCCCGCCCAGCAGCCACCTACGCAGCCGGCAAGCATGGTGAACGGATACATCGGAATGGGTTCACCCACCGCGCGCGAGGCCGCCGCGAAGAGCGGCCCCACGAGCGATTCCACCACCATCTGGACCACGATCCAGGCGAGCGCGAACGCCCCCAGGCGCCAGAGCGCGCGCCCGACGGTGGCCGAAGCCGACGGGTTCAGACGCGCTCGACCGACAGCGCGACGGCATCGCCGCCACCGAGGCAGAGCGTCGCGATGCCGCGCTTACCGCCGCGATCGGCAAGGGCGTGCAGCAGCGTGACGAGGACGCGCGTGCCGCTCGCCCCGATCGGGTGGCCGAGCGCAATCGCGCCGCCGTGCACATTCACACGGTTCGGATCCCAGCCGAGCCCGATGCCATCGGCGAGCGCCTGGCTCGCGAACGCTTCGTTGGCTTCGATGAGATCGTAGTCGTTGATGCTCGTGCCTTCCTTGGCCATCAGGTTCTTCACCGCCGTGATCGGCGCGAAGAAGAGCTCCTGCGGCGTGTTGGCACCGGTCGCATAGGCGGTGATGCGGCCGAGAATCGTGAGGCCGTGCTCGCGCGCATACGCTTCACTCGTCACCACGACCGCGGCGGCACCGTCATTGAGGCTCGACGCGTTCGCCGCCGTGACGGTGAGCGTGCTGTTGTCGCCCTTCCCGGGGAAGGCGGGGCGCAGCTTGCTGAGCGTGTCGACCGTGGTGTCGGCGCGCGGCCCTTCGTCCGCGCTGATCACCGTGGGCCCCTTCTTGCCCGGGATCTCCACCGGTACGATCTCGGCCGCGAACTTGCCGGCCGCCTGCGCCGCCACCGCCTTGGCATGGCTCGACGCGGCAAACTCGTCCTGCTGCGCGCGCGTCACGCCGGCCTTCGTGGCCGTGTACTCGGCGTGGCTTCCCATGTGCACATCGCAGGTGGGGCACCAGAGCCCGTCCTTGATCATGCCGTCGACCATGGTCTGATCGCCGATCTTCACGCCGCCGCGCATGCCGTAGACATAATGCGGCGCGTTGCTCATCGACTCCTGCCCACCGGCGATGATCACCTGCGCGTCACCAGCCTTGATCGCCTGGGCCGCGAGCATGACCGCCTTGAGCCCCGAGCCGCACACCTTGTTGACGGTGACCGCGCTGGCCGTGGCCGGCACGCCAGCCTTGAGCATCGCCTGCCTCGCCGGCGCCTGCCCCGTGCCGCCCTGCAGCACGTGGCCCATGATGACTTCCTGCACCGCCTCCGGCTTCACGCCGCTGCGCTGGAGCGCCGCCTTGATGGCGATGGCACCGAGTTCCGGCGCGGAGAGCGAAGCCAGGCCACCGAGATAGCGGCCGATCGGGGTGCGCGCAGCGCCAACAATGACGGGCACGCGGGAGAGGTCGGACATGGGGGGAGGCGCGGTGGGAATTGTCTCGGAACTGAGCTAATTCGGTAAATATACCCTCGGGGACCCAAAACCCAAAACCAAAAGCCCGAAACCCAGAACTGATCAGTTCTGGGTCTCGGGTTCTAGGTCGTGGGTCGTGGGTTTACTGCCCCAGCGCTCCCCGTATCTGCTTCACCGCGTAGTCGATCTTCATATCGAAGTTCACCTTCCCCAGCTCCTTCGTGCTCTTCCGCGCGTCGCCGGTGATGCCGTTGTTCTTGCGCGGGGTGTTGGGGTCGGGGCGGGTGCCGCGGGGGAGGACCGGGTCACCGACGGCGTCCTTGATGAGGTCCATGCGCACCCAGCCGTCCTTCTCGCCGAGGTAGATCATCTCGGAGGTGTCGATCAGGCTGGCGTGGCCGCCGCCGGGGAGGCCTTTGCTCTCGAGGTACTTGTCGTAGTCAGCCTGCCGCTTGGTGTAGACGTCGTCGCAGTAGATGACCTTGATCCCCTGCGCGGCGTACTTCTCGGTGAGCTTCTTGGCCACGCTCGCGTAGGCATCGGGCTGACCACCGCCGTGGTCGCCCATGAGGACGACGTTCTTGAAGCCGGTGGCGATAGCCTGCTCGCTGATGCGCTCGAGGATCGCGCTGAGCAGCTCCGGCGTGAGCCCGATGGTACCCGGGAGCGTGGCGCTCGCGTTGTTCGGCGTGTACGGGAGCACCGGCATGGCGATGGCATTGCCGAGCGCGAGGGCGATGGCCTTCACCGTGGCCTTGCCCATGAGGTTGTGGCCACCGTTCACGTTCTGCGGCCCACGCTGTTCCGTGCCGCCGGTATAGAAGAGCGCAGTGGTCTTGCCGTCGGCGAGCGCCTGCTTCACCTCGGGCCAGGTCATCATCTCGAACTCAACGAGCGGTTCCTTGCCCTTCTTCTGGGCCTGAGCGGCCACCGGGAGGCCGGCAGCAAGGAGCAACGCGGCGGTGGCAATGCGGCGAGTCTGGCGCATGGCGGGGGGGAGGTGGGGGAGGACTGGGAGGCGGGTCGTGGAGAATTACGCGCGCGGCGCGGGAAGTGTGAACCCACAACCGACCCACAACCGACCCACAACCGACCCACAACCCACGACCAAAAGCCCGAAACCCGGAACTGATCAGTTGTGGGTTTCGGGTTTTTGGTCGTGGGTTGTGGGTTTTTGGCGCGGCGGGGGGACGGCGGGACGGCGGAAGCCTGGACGGCGGAAGCTGGACGGCGGGAGCTGGACCTCGGGAACCGCGGCAACCGCGGGTCGTAGTAACCCGATGTTCAGCTTCCGCCGTCCAGCTTCCGGTGTGCAGGCTTCCGCAGTCCAACCGCCCCCCAACCGCAGTATCTTCCCGCTGTGACCCGCCACCTCCTCTTTTCCGCCCTCCTCCTCCCCGCGGTTGCCGGCGCCCAGGTGCGTCCGCCCGTGCGGCCCGCCACCAAACCGGCGCCCAAGCCGGCGCCGACCGCGCCCACGGTGGCGCCGTCCACGGTGCCGCAGTTGGCGCCGGCGCCCAAGGCGCGGGTGACGGGGAGTGTGCTCGACAGCGCGACGCTCAAGCCGCTCGTGAATGCGTCGGTGCAGTTCGTGCTCAGCACCGATCCCTCCAAGCTCCGGTCGGCCACGACCGACTCACTCGGGCAGTACGTGATCGATTCGCTCTCGCTCGGCACGTGGATCGTGGGCGTGCTGCATGAGCAGTACGAGCGACTGGGGGTCGAGGGGCGGCTGGTGCAGTTCATCGTGGAACAGGGTGGCGATGTACGCCTCGACCTCGGGCCGCCGGGCGTGGATGGCATCATCGGTCTGCGCTGCGGGGCGCAGGCCACGGCGGCGAGCGGGTCGGCCAATGTGGGCACGGGCGACGGCGCCTTCATCGGGCTCATTCGCCAGGCGAACGGGCAGCCGCTCAGTGGGCCCGCGCGCCTGCGCGTGCAGTACATCGAATCGACCATTCAGGACGGCAAACTGGTACGGCGGTTCCCCGCGCGTTTCGTGGATGCCGCCCCGAACGGGGCGTTCGCCGCGTGCGGGATTCCGGTGGGCGTCAACATCACGACGCGCGCCTTCGCCGGCAGCGACTCGAGCGGCACCGTGGAGCTCACGGTCCCGCGTACGGGGCTCCTCGTGCGCGACATCCTCATCGCGCAGCCCAAGCGCATCGCCGAAGCCGCGAAGAGCGCCACCGATCGCCCGCGCACGCTCATTCGTGGCGACGCACGCGTGCGCGGCGTCGTGCGCGACACCGCCGGCAAGCCGGTGAACAACGCGCGCATCGTGCTGAGCGGCGACGACTCGCAGAGCGCCACGAGCAGTGGCGGCGTGTTCAACCTCGGCAACCTGCCGCCCGGCACGTGGATGATGGAAGCGCGCGCCGTCGGCTATCAGCCGCAGCGCTTTGTGGTCGATCTCCGCGACAGCCTCGAAGCGCTCGCCGAAGTGAACCTCACCGTGCTCACGCCCACCGTGGACACCGTGAAGGTACAGGCCGACAAGTGGTCACGGCAGATGGAAGGCTTCGAGAACCGCCGCAAGGTGGGGATGGGCGGCTACTTCCTCGACGAGAAGAAGATCGTGGACCGCAACGCCATGCGCATGGCCGATCTCCTCCGCGGCACACCCGGCGTCTCCATCCAGCCCGGCGGCACCGCCAGCGGCCGCGATCAGGTGCGCCTCCGCAGCGTGCAGGGCACCGGCCAGTGCTTCCCCAACGTCTTCCTGAACGGCGTCTACACCGCCGTCGACAACGGCATCATCGACGACCTGATCCGCCCCGAAGAAGTGCGCGCCATCGAGGTCTATCCCGGCACCGCCACTCTGCCCATCGAGTTCCAGCGGCCGAACGGGTGCGGGTCGATTGCGATCTGGACGGGACCGCGGGGGGTTACGAACAAGAAGTAACGGCGTATACGTGTTGCGTATACGTGAGGCGTATACATGGAGCGTATACGGACTACGTAACCGCGGTTCCCGCTCCAGGTATACGAACACGTATACGCATCACGTATACGTCGTTCACCCGTCAGTCGTCGAAGCCGACGACCAAATTCATCCCAGCCTGTCGCGCCCGCTCAACCGCCGTCCCCGCGGTGCCGAGCAGGCCGTCCACACTGGAAATGTTGTCGGTGACATCGGCCACGCCGATGGAGAGCGTGCACCGCACGCCCTGGTAGTCGCCCGGGAACACGTGGCGCGCCATGCGCTCGCGGATACGTTCGGCGAGCACGAGACCGCCGCTCAGTTCCGTGCTGGGGAGCAGTACGGCAAACGCTTCGCCACCGACGCGGCCTACGATGTCGGTGTTGCGGCTTTCCTGCTTGCAGACGGCGGCGATCGCCTGGAGCCACTCGTTCGCGAACGGCTCGCCGTGCTGCTCGGTGAGTTCGCGGAAGTGGTCGGGGTCCACCAGCAACATCGTGAGCGGCTGGCCGTAGCGGCGCGCACGGGCCACTTCGCTCTGCGCCACGTCGAAGAATGCGCGACGGGCGAGGGCGCCGGTGAGGTAGTCGTTGGTGCTCGACGCATCTTCGCGCAGCGCGGCTTCGAGGCGGCGGCGCTCGGAGACGTCGTGGGTGACGACACTGTAGCCGATCGCTTCACCGGCGGCGTCGCGCAGCGCGGTCACGACCGTGCTCGCCCAGAACGCCGTGCCATCCTGACGGAGACGATTGCCTTCTTCCTCGCACCAGCCGTTGCGGGCGGCGAGCCCCAGCGTGTCGGCGAGATAACCGTTGTTCCCGGACTCCGGGGAGAGCAGCATCGACATCGGCTTGCCGATCACCTCGCTCGCCGGCCACTGATGCACGCGCTCGGCGGCAACGCTCCACGTGTCGATGACGCCCGCCGCATCCAGCGTGTAGATCGCATGATCGCGCACCGCGCCCTCAACGGCCTGCTGGCGCTGCTCGAAGCGGGCAATGAGCCCGCGCGCGCTGGCCAGACCGCTCGCGTCAGTGGCCACGGCCACGATACGGCCGTTCGACACCTTGACCAGCGACAGATGCACGCCCGTGTGCTGCCCGGGGGCAAGCAACTCGAGATTGTCGACGATCACGCCGCGCGGGTTGTCGAACGCGCGCACGCGCGCGACGAGATCGGGCGCCACCGGCCCGAGCGCGGCGAAGAGATCGTCGAGCGAGCCGGTGCTGGTGAACGGGGTGAGGAGGCGCCGCGCCGCCAGATTGGCGACTTCGACCCGGCCGTCTTCGTCGACTTCAACGAGGCCGATCGGGGCAAGCAGGAACAGGTCGAGCAGCGCCTCCGGGGTCACGCGCTGGCCTCCGCTGCGGCGGCGTCAGCCGGCGCCGCGAACGGCGCGAGGGCCCGGGTCTGCACTTCGTGCATGAGTCGCTCGATGAAGGCGTCCTGCGACATGACGTCCTGCTTCTTGCCAGCGCCGCGCGTGCGCAGCGCGACCGTCTGCTCTTCCGCCTCACGACGGCCGATCACGCACATGTACGGCACCTTCTCGACTTCGCCTTCGCGCACGCGGTAGTTGAGCGTTTCGTTACGCGCGTCGAGCGTGGCGCGAATGCCGAGCGCCTTCATGCGCGTGACAAGCGCCTGCGCGTGCTCGTTGTAGTCGATCGCGATGGGAATGACGCGGACCTGCTCCGGCGCGAGCCACACCGGGAACGCGCCGGCGAAGTGCTCGATGAGAATGGCAATGAAGCGCTCGAACGACCCGCTCACGGCGCGGTGGATGACCACCGGGCGATGCGGCGCGTTGTCTTCACCCGTGTAGGTGAGGTCGAAGCGCTCCGGCGCGTTGTAGTCGAGCTGGATGGTGCCCAGCTGCCACGCCCGGCCGATGCTGTCGGTTACGTCGAAGTCGATCTTGGGGCCGTAGAACGCGCCGTCCCCTTCCTTCATCTCGTACGGGCGGCCCGTGCTCTCGAGCGCCGCCTTGAGCGCGGCTTCGGCGCGATCCCACAGCTCGTCGCTGCCGATGCGCTGCTCCGGGCGCGTCGCGAACTTGAGCGTCGCCTTGAGACCGAACGAGTCGTAGTAGCCAAGGATGAAGTCCATGAGGAACTTCACCTCGCTTTCGATCTGGTCTTCGCGCAGGTAGACATGGCAGTCGTCCTGCGAGAACTGGCGCACGCGCGTAAGCCCCGACAGCGCGCCGGAGAGCTCGTTGCGGTGCAGCACGTCGAAGGTCACGAAGCGCACCGGCAGTTCGCGATACGAATGCTTCTCGCTCGCGTACAGCACGTGGTGCGACGGGCAGTTCATGGGCTTGAGGGACATGTCATGCTCGCCCGTCTCGTTGTCGAGCACGAGGAACATGTTCTCCTTGTACTTGCCCCAATGCCCCGACTGCTCCCAGAGCTTCTTGTTGTACAGCAGCGGCGTCTTGATCTCCTGGAACGCCTCCTTCTGCCGCTCGCGCACGTAGGCCTCGAGCGTGTTGTACAACGTCGTGCCCTTGGGCGTCCAAAACGCGGCGCCCGGCGCCTGCGGGAAGATCTGGAAGAGGCCGAGCGACTTGCCGAGCACACGGTGGTCGCGCTTCTTGGCCTCTTCGAGGTTGTGGAGGTGCGTCTCGAGCTCGTCCTTCTTGAAGAAGGCCGTCGCGTAGATGCGCTGCAGCATCTGGCGCTTCACATCGCCGCGCCAGTAGGCGCCGGCCGTGTGCAGGAGCTTGAAGTGCTTGAGATGCGACGTGTCGGGCACGTGCGGGCCACGGCACAGGTCGATGAACGGCCCGTCCGTATAGGTCGAGATGATCTCGTCCGTCCCCTCGAAGTCGGCGAGGCGCTCGAGCTTGAGGGGATCGTCGGCGAAGAGCTTCTTGGCCTCCTCGACGTTCACTTCCGCGCGCACGAACGGATACTTCTCGGCCACGACCTTCTTCATTTCCGCTTCGAAGGCCGCGAGGTCCTCGGGCGTGAAGGGCTTCTCGACCTCAAAGTCGTAGTAGAAGCCATCATCAATGGCCGGACCAAAGCCGATCTTCGCATCGGGACGCAGACGGCGGACCGCCGTGGCCAGGATGTGGGCCCCGGAATGGCGCAGCACCGCGAGGGCCCGCGGGTCCTTGTCGGTGATGACCACGAAGGCGCCCGACTTGCGGAGTGGCGTCATCAGGTCCTGCACCTCCCCGTCCACGGCGACCGCGAGCGCGGCCTGCAGCAGACGGGCGCCGATCGTCCCCACCACGTCGCGGGCCAGGGTTCCGGGCGCGACTTCGCGCGTGGAACCATCCGGAAGCGTCAGGACTATTGGGGCGTCAGTGGCGGAAGACTGGCCAACACTCATCGATCGACGGGCAGGATTGTACGGCAGGATTCACGGGAGCCCGGTGCGCGCTGGCACCGGTCAAGACCTGTCAACTTATCCTGTCACCGATACTTACGCCAAGTGAAGGCCGCCCGATCTGCGCGAGTGGCCCCCTCTGAAACACCCAGATACCGGCGCGGTGGCGCCGGGAGACCGTGATGGCGCGAATTCGGACATCGAGCGGGCGGACGCGCCCACGGACGGAAGCGGCCCTGCTGCTGGCACTCGGCGCCATCGGCGGCGTGCTGCTGGGGGTGGCGATCGCCGACCGCCTGGGGGGGCTGGATGGCCTGCGTGGTCGCCTCGGCAGCCGCAAGGCACGCCGGCATCGCCCCGATGGCTGGCGCGGCGACGAACGGCGCTCCCAGTCGTTCGAGACGCTGGCCGATGACGATTCGGAGCTCGCCCCCGAGGCCATCGCCCACCTCCACCTGCACGGCCGCCACCCCACGCCGGCGGGATCGGTCACGACGCCGACCACGACTACGGCGGATTACGACGAGATCGAGCGCCGGGTACTGGAGGCCTTCCGCAACGATCCCATCCTGGCCCGTCGGGTGATTGATATCTCGGCCGACGATGCCGGGGTCACCCTCACCGGTTGGGTGCGTGATGCCAAGGAGCAGCGGTACGCCACGGTGCTCGCCCGCGGGGTGCCCGGGGTCGGCCTGGTCCGGAGTGAGTTGGCGGTCGTGCCGATTACCTTTCAGGGATGACTGCGCCCGACCTCACTTCGCTGCCCGCGACCTACGACGCCTCGACCACCGAGTCCGCCTGGTACCCCCGGTGGACCGAGCACGGCGTCTTTACCGCGTCACCGGAACAGGCCGCTACTCGCGAGCCGTTCACGATCGTAATTCCGCCGCCGAATGTGACGGCCGTGCTGCACATGGGCCACGGGCTCAACAACACCGTGCAGGACGTGCTCATCCGCTGGCGGCGCATGGCCGGCGACGAAGCGCTCTGGGTGCCGGGCACCGACCATGCCGGCATCGCGACGCAGAACGTGGTCGAGAAGCAGCTCGCTGCCGAAGGGAAGACGCGCTTCGATCTCGGGCGCGAGCCGTTCGTGCAGCGCGTGGCCGAGTTCGTCGACAAGACGGGCGGCGAGATCCTGAATCAGCTCAAGTCCATCGGCTCGAGCGCCGACTGGACGCGCACCGCCTACACCTTCTCGCCGGCCCTCTCGCGCGCGGTGCGCGAAACGTTCGTGCGCCTGTACGAGGATGGTCTGGTGTACAAGGGCCATCGCGTCATCCACTGGTGCCCGCGCTGCGGCACGTCACTGTCGGATGAAGAGGCGGAGTTCACCGAGACGAACGGCAAGCTCTATCACCTGCGCTACCCGCTGGCGAGTGATCCGTCGCAGGCGATCACCGTGGCCACGACGCGCCCGGAAACGATGCTGGGCGACGTGGCCGTGGCGGTGAATCCCGACGACGAGCGCTATCAGGCGATGATCGGCCAGGACGTGATCCTGCCGATCAATGGTGCGCGCATTCCGATCATCGGCGACAGCTACACCGATCCGGCCTTCGGCTCGGGTGCCGTGAAGATCACGCCTGCTCACGACGCAAACGACTTCGAGGTCGGCAAGCGCCATGCGCTGGCGATGCCGGTGATCATCGACGCCGAAGGCATCGTGCGTGAAGTGGACGCGGCCGCCGGGCGCGTGCCCGATTCGCTGCGCGGACTCGAGCGCTTTGAGGCGCGCAAGGCCATCGTGAAGCTGCTCGAGGCCGAAGGTGCGCTGGTGAAGATCGAGAACCACCAGCACAGCGTGCGGCATTGCTATCGCTGCGACACCGTGGTGGAGCCGCGCCTCAGCGACCAGTGGTTCGTGAAGATGCAGCCGCTCGCCGACAAGGCGCTGGCGGCGCTCCGCACGGGCGAGCTCCGTATCCTCCCCGAGCGGTGGGAAGCGGTGTACGTGAACTGGCTCGAGGGGATCCGTGACTGGAACATCTCGCGCCAGATCTGGTGGGGCCATCGCGTGCCGGTGTGGTACTGCAGCGCGAGCTGTGGCCAGGCGCCGATCGTGTCGCGCACCGATGTGAGTACCTGCCCCGGCTGCGGTGGGAGTGTGCGGCAGGATGACGATGTGCTCGACACGTGGTTCTCGAGCTGGCTCTGGCCATTCTCCACGCTCGGCTGGCCCGATGACACCCCGGACCTGCGCGCGTTCTACCCGGGCGATGTGCTCGTCACCGCGCCCGAGATCCTGTTCTTCTGGGTTGCGCGCATGGTGATGAGCGGCTGCTGGTTCATGGGCAAGGCCCCGTTTCATACGGTGTACCTGCACGGCACCGTGCGCGACATGCAGCATCGCAAGATGTCCAAGTCGCTGGGCAACGGCATCGATCCACTCGATGTGGTGAAGCTCTATGGCGCCGATGCGCTCCGCTGGACCATGGTGGCAGGGCTCGGGCTCGGCGTGGACGTCATGCTCGACCCCACGGACCTCGAAAAGAGCTTTGCGCCGGGCCGCAACTTCTGCACGAAGCTGTGGAACATCGGCCGCTTCCTGCTCTCGCGCGTGGGAAGCGACCCGGTGACGCCGGTGGCGCAGCTCGACCCGAGCGCGCTCGCGGCCGCCGATCGCTGGATCCTCGAGCGCCTCGACGTGGCCATCGCCGACTGCGAAGCGGCGCTCGGCCCGGCGCGTCCGGCGCAGAACGGGCTCTGGACCGACGCCGAACGCACGAAGGGGCTGCGGTTGAGCGAATACGCCGAAGCCGCGCGCCGGTTCGTGTGGAACGAACTCGCCGACTGGTATCTCGAAAGCATCAAGCCGCGCCTCAACGCGGATGGGCCCGACAAGGAGGTCGCGCGCGCGGTGCTGGCACACGCCTTCGACGGGGCGTTGCGCCTGCTGCAGCCAATCGTGCCCTTCATTACCGAAGCGCTCTGGCAGAAGCTGCCGCAGACGCCGGCTGGCGCGTTCCTCGCGCAGGCGAGCTGGCCGGTGGCGAGCGGCGTGCCGGCGGGTCGCGGTCGTGACTTCGAGTTGGTGCGGGAGGCCGTGCAGGCCATCCGTCAGGTGCGCGCCGAGTACAACGTGAATCCCGGCGCGTGGGTGGATGCGGTGCTGGTGGCTCCCGAGGCGCTGCGCGGGGTACTCGAGGCGCAGGCGGCGACGGTGAGTTCGCTCGCGCGCGCCAAGGCCGTGGTGGGGGCGGCGCCGGGTGGCGCCGCCGCGCAGGTGCTGCTGAGCAACGGCATCGAACTCGTGGTGCCGCTGGCCGGGATGATCGACCTCGAGAAGGAGAAGCAGCGGTTGCAGACGGAGCTCGCGCAGCTCGAAAAGCAGACCGTGGCGTTGGCGGGCCGGTTGGCGAACGAGAGCTTTGTGTCGAAGGCCCCGCCGGCGCTGGTCGAGGCGGAGCGGGCGAAGCTCGTCGATTGGCAGGCGCGCGCGGAGCAGCTCCGCGCCAAGCTCGCGGCGTTCGGCGCGTGAGCGCTGGGCACGCGCAGTCCGCCTGGCGCCGCCTGGGCGCGTTCAGCACGCTCCTGGCGGCCGCCACGGCGTTCGTCGCGGCGTGCGCCAATCAGGGGCCGCCGCCGGGTGGGGCGCCGGATGTGGAGCCGCCGGTCATTCTGTCGATCACGCCGCAGTCGATGACGATCACGCCCAAGCTCAATACGGTGCGCGTGCGCTTCAATGAGGTCGTGAGCGAAATCCCGAAGGGGTCGCGCAGCCTCGCCGACCTGGTCTTCATCAGCCCCAAGAGTGGCGAACCCCGCGTGAGCTGGGGACGCGATCATATCGACATCAAGCCGTCGAAGGGATGGAAGCCGAACACGGTCTACTCCATCCAGATCAAGCCGGGGCTCGTCGATCTGCGCAACAACGCGCTGGATTCGAGCATCAAGCTCGTCTTCTCCACCGGCGGCGCCATCCCGAACACGCTCGTGCAGGGGGTGGTGTTCGACTGGGGCGCCGGCAAGGGCCTGAACGGGGCGGTGGTGGAAGCCGTCGCCCCCGACAGCACCACGTATCAGGCCGTGGCCGATGAGCAGGGGCGCTACGAGCTCCGCAACATCCCGCCCGGCCCCTACCTGCTGCGCGCCTTTGCCGACAAGAACAGCAACCGCACGCAGGACGCGCTTGAACTGTGGGATGCGATGCCCACGACGGTCACGCAGAACGCGGCGATCGAGTTCTATGCCTACCAGCACGACACGGTGGGGCTGCGCATTCAGGACGTCGCGGTGTCCGACAGCAATCGCACGCTCAAGATCACGTTCGACAAGCCGTACAGTCCGCAGCAGATCTTCCCGAACGGCTCGGTGCGCATCCGCACCAAGGATTCGCTCGACTGGGGCGTGAAGATCGTGCAGACGACGCGCGAGCGGCTGCTGTTCGACTCGCTCAAGGCCAAGGCGCGGCAGGACTCGCTCGATCGCATTCAGCGTGCGAAGGACGACAGCCTGACCCCGGCGGCGCGCGCCAAGCGCGATTCGCTCGCCGCGGTGCGCAAGGCCGACAGCGTGGCGAACGTGGAGCGCATGAAGCGTGAGCAGGCACGCGCGGCCGCCCGTGAAGCGGCGGCGCGCCGTGGGCGCAATGCGCGACCGGCACCGCCGAAGGACACGACGCCGCCCCCCAAGATGAACCGGCCGGCGGTCTACAACGAGATCATCGTCACGCTCGACTCGGCGCTGCCGGCCCAGAGCCAGTTCCGCCTGCAGGTGACGGGCGTCCGCAGTCTGTCGGACATCAACAAGTCCCCGTCGCGCACGTTCACGACGCCCAAACCGCCCAAGGCCGACAGCGGCAAGGCGCCGGCCAGCCCAGCGGGCGCCGGCGGGCGTGGGGGCGCACCAACCGGGCGACCGCCGGCGCGTCCACCGGCCCCGTCACCCACGCCAGCACCGGTGAAGCGCGACACGATGCCCGACCTCTTCATCCTGCCCTCGCGTCGATGAGACCCACCGCCGGCACACCGGCGCTGTTCATCGATCGCGATGGAACGATCATCGCCGATGCGCACTATCTGAACGACGCGTCGCGCGTCGCGCTGCTGCCGACCGCCGTGGAAGCCGTGCGCGCGGCGAACGAGGCCGGCGTGCCGGTGGTGATCGTGACCAATCAGTCGGGCATCGCCCGCGGTCTCATCACCGAGGCGCAGTACGCCGCCACGCGCGACCGCACCGTGGCGCTGCTGGTCAACGAAGGCGCGCAGGTGCTGGCGACCTATCACTGCCCGCACTGGCCTGAGGTGACCGGGCCCTGCGACTGTCGCAAGCCGGGGCTCGGCATGTATCGCGAGGCCGCGCGCGACCACGGCTTGGACCTCGCCCGCAGTGCGTTCATCGGCGATCGCTTTCGCGATGTGCAACCGGCGCTCGCGGTGGGCGGGCTCGGGGTGTTCGTGCCGGGCGTGGAGTCGCCGGCCAAGGACGTGGAGCAGGCCCGCAGCCACGCCGGGCGCGGCGTCCTCATTGGCGCGCATCTGCTCGACGCCGTGCACCACGCGTTGGCGTGGATCGGCCGCGGCGCCAGCGAGCCCGCCGCTGATCGCGCCACCCGCCCGGGCTGACTAGCTTGGGCGGCATGTCGAGCGCCATCGCCTCCGCCGCCGCATCTGCCCGCCGTCCGGCGCGCATCGCCGTCCTCGCCTCCGGCGGGGGCTCCAATCTGCAGGCCATCCTCGATCACCTCGCCGGTCCAGCCGGCGCCGTGGGTCAGGTCGTGTGGGTGGGCTCGGACAAGGCCGACTGCGGCGCCCTGACCCGCGCCGCCGCTGCCGGTGCCGCGACGCACGTGGTCACCAACGCCAGCGACGGCGGCGCACTGATCGCCGCGCTCGACGCCGCCGGCGCCGAGGTGCTCGTGCTGGCCG
Organism: Gemmatimonadaceae bacterium; assembly: GCA_019752115.1. Classification (NCBI taxonomy): domain Bacteria; kingdom Pseudomonadati; phylum Gemmatimonadota; class Gemmatimonadia; order Gemmatimonadales; family Gemmatimonadaceae; species Gemmatimonadaceae bacterium. The sequence goes on along the minus strand of JAIEMN010000069.1, from coordinate 7,869 downwards.
GCTATCTCAAGCTCGTGCCGGCCGCCGTGGTGAGCGCGTTCCGTGGGCGCCTCCTGAACGTGCACCCCGCCCTGCTCCCCGCCTTCGGCGGCCCCGGCATGTACGGTCAGCGCATTCACACCGCCGTCCTCGCGCACGGCGCCCTGATCACCGGCGTCACCGTGCACTTCGTGGACGAAGAGTTCGACCGCGGCCCGATCATCGCCCAGTGGCCGGTGCCGGTCCTCCCCGGCGACACCCCCGACACCCTCGGCGCCCGCGTCCTCCGCGTCGAGCATCGCCTCTTCCCCCTCTGCGTCGCCGCCGTCGCCGCCGGCACCATCGTACTGGGCGACGACAACCAAGTCCACGGGCATTTGGGCGCCGATCTCCCACTCAAAAGTCCGAGTTGGCGATTCGGCATGCACGAGGACACCGATTTGAAGCCCGACGCGTTCGCCGCGGAGGCCGGGTTGTTATTCCCGCGGTAAGTCTTCCCGCGGTAAGTCTTCCCGCAGTACGTCTTCCCGCCGTTCGTCTTCCCGCAGTCCCCGCCGTCCCCCGCCGTCCAGCTTCCGCCGTCCAGCTTCCGAAGTCCCCGCTTCCGCCCCTCACAACCCGCCCGTGCGCGCCCTCCTCTCCGTCTCCAACAAATCCGGCCTCGTCCCCTTCGCCCAAGGCCTCGCGAAGAAGGGCGTCGAGCTCGTCTCCACCGGCGGTACCGCCAAAGCCCTCCGCGACGCCGGCTTGGCCGTGAAGGACATCAGCGAGATCACCGGCTTCCCCGAGATGCTCGACGGCCGGGTGAAGACGCTGCACCCCGTGGTCCACGGCGGCCTGCTGGCGCGGCGCGATCTGCCGGAGCACATGGAGGCGATCAAGGCGCACAATATCGGCACCATCGACCTCGTGGTCGTGAACCTCTATCCGTTCCGTGAGACGGCCGCCAAGCCGGGCGTGCATCCGGAAGAGGTGATCGAGAACATCGATATCGGCGGCCCCTCGATGCTTCGCTCGGCGGCCAAGAACTTCGAGAGCGTGTGGGTGATCGTCGATCCGAGCGACTACGACACCGTGCTCGCCCATGTCGAAGGCGGCACTGACGACGCTGCGCTGCGCCGCCTGCTCGCCGAGAAGGTGTACGCGCACACGAGCGCGTACGACGCGGCCATTGCCCAGTGGTTCGCGCAGCAGCGCGGAGAGCCGTTCCCGCAGCGCTATCCGCTGGCCTTCGAAAAGCAGCAGGCGCTCCGCTACGGGGAGAACCCGCAGCAGCGCGCCGCCTTCTATGTCGAGAAGCCGGGCACCGGTCTCGGCGCGCTGGTGCAGAAGGGCGGCAAGGAGCTGTCGTTCAACAATCTGCTCGACCTCGAAGGCGCCCTGCTCGCCATCGAACCGTTCGCCGGCCAGCCGGCGTGCGCGATCATCAAGCACACCACGCCCTGCGGTCTCGCCGTGGGTGGCAGCGCACTCGAGGCGTACCAGAAGGCCTACGCCTGCGACCCGGTGAGCGCCTTTGGCAGCGTGATCGCGTTCTCGGTGCCGGTGGATGTCGCGGCAGCCGAAGCGATCTCGAGCCTCTTCGTGGAGTGCATCGTGGCGCCGAGCTTCGCCGAGGAAGCGGTGGAGATCCTCGGCCGCAAGAAGAACCTGCGTGTCCTCGAAGGCACCGCCACCTGGCCGGCGCACGCGATGGACCTCAAGCGCGTGCGCGGCGGGCTGCTCGTGCAGGACCGCGCCCCCGTCCCCAGCGCGCCCGCGCAGTGGAAGGTGGTCTCACAGCGCCAGCCCACCGCGCAGGAAATGCACGACCTCGAGTTCGCCTGGAAGAGCGTGGCGAGCGTGAAGTCGAACGCCATCATCCTCGTCCGCGACGGCGCCTCCATCGGCATCGGCGCCGGCCAGATGAGCCGCGTAGACGCCAGCTTCGTCGCCGTGCACAAGGCGGCGACCGCCGGCCACCAGACCACTGGCTGCGCTCTCGGTTCAGATGCCTTCTTCCCGTTCCGCGACGGCATCGATCAAGCCGCCGCCGCCGGCGTGAAGGCCATCGTGCAGCCGGGCGGATCCGTGCGCGACGCGGAGGTCATCGCGGCGGCGGATGAGCATGGGATCGCGATGGTGTTTACGGGGGAGAGACTGTTCCGGCACTAAGGCGGACTTGAGCTTGGGTTGCGTTTGAGAACCGAGAGCCGAGCCGTGAGCAACGAGACTTGAGATAAGAGAGCTGAGCTCATGTCTCATCGTCTCGCTGCTCAAAGCTCGGCTCTCGGTTCTCAAAGGAAACCCAAACCCCGCTCCCCTACCCCCTCGCGATCTTCCTCACGCCCTCCACCAGCGCATCCAACTCCCCCGTCGTCGTAAACAACTGCGGCGTGACCCGCACCCCCGTCACGCCGGGCGCGTCGATCGCGACGGTAAAAACGCGATGCGACTGCATGAGTCGCGTGGCGAGGTCGCCGGGGGACACGCCATCCACGCCAACATTCGCGATCGCGCCGGTGCGGGCGGGATCACGTGGGGTGTAGAGCCGCACGCGGAGGATGTCGCGCACGCGCGTGGTCCAGTACTGCTGCAGCCAGCGCAGGCGTGCTTCCTTGCGCTGAATGCCGATGCTCTCGTGGAACGCGATAGCGTCTTCGATGGCGAGGTCGGTGTGCACCGGGTGCGTGCCGGTGTGATTGAGCTTGCGGATGTCGTCGTCGGCCGCGCCCATGTCACCGTAGAGCGGCCAGAGCCCCTTGATGCGATCCTTGCGCACGTACAGCAGGCCGGCGCCGAGGGGCGTGCCGAGCCACTTGTGGAGGCTGGCGCCGTAGTAGTCGCAGCCGAGGTCGGGGATGCGGAAGTCGAGCTGCGCAAAGGCGTGCGCGCCGTCGACCATCACCGGCACGCCGCGCGCGTGGGCCATGTCGCAGATCTTGCGCACCGGGAGGATGTGCCCGGTGATGTTGATCATGTGGCACACCATCAGGAGCTTGGTGCGCGGCGTAATCGCGTTGGCGTAGACCTGCACGACCTCGTCGTCGCTCTTGGGGTCGAGCGGGACCGTGACCGTCTTGTTCACGACGCCCCAGCGCTTCGCCATGAGGGCGAACTGATCGAGCATGGCGCCGTAATCGTGCACCGCCATCACCGCTTCGTCGCCGGCAGCCCAGGTGTGGCCGGCGATCACCGTGTCGAGTGACTCGGTGGTGTTGCGGGTGATGATCAGCTCCTGCGGGGAGCACCCCGCCATGGCCGCCAGCTTGGCCTGCACCCGCGCCTTGTTCTCGGCTTGCACGGTGCGCATGTAGTGCGAGCTTTCGACGTTGATCGCACGCACATGCTGCACGAAGGCGTCGAGCACCGGCTGCGCCTGCATGGAGTAGTAGCCATGCTCGAGATGGATGTACGCCTTGGGCAGGACGTAGCGGCCGCGCAGGGCGACCCAGAAATCGTCCTGGGCGGCGAGCACCTCAGGGGCCAGCCGGCTCAGGGCGGCCAGGCGTTCGGCCGGGATCAGGGCCGCCAGCGCGGCCCCGCCCATGGCCTTCAGGAACGCCCGCTTGGGATGGGGGGTGTTCACGGGGGAAGTCATCCCGCGAAGCTACCGCCCCCCCTGATTCGGTGCGAACTTTAGGGGTTACCCCCAGAAGGGGCCCCTACCGGGGCTCGCCACACTGGGTTTCCCGGCCGGATCTCCAGCCGGGCGTGTCCGACCATTCTGTCCACTCCATGACCGTCGCTGCCACTGCTACCGCGACCGCCGCGCGCCCCGCATCCCGGGCCACCGCGGCCGAGCTCGACTACCGGCCGTCGTACCTCGCCGCCTGCATAGCAGGCCTCGTCGCGTTCGTTCTGTACCTCATCACGCTCGCGCCCACCACGTCCATGTGGGACACGAGCGAGTACATCGCAGCGGCCTACGTGCTCGGTCTGCCCCACCCGCCGGGCAATCCGTTCTTCGTGCTGATCGGGCGCGTCTTCTCGATCCTGCCCATCGCGCCCTCGGTGGCGATGCGCATCAACGTGCTGGCCGCGTTGTCGAGTGCCGCCTCCGCCACCTTCTGGTTCCTGGTCACCGAGCGCGTGCTCGTGCAGTGGATGCCGCGCCGCTGGCAGCGCATCATGGGCGGCGCGCTGTCCGTCCTGATTGGCGCCACGGCGTTCACCGTATGGAATCAGTCGGTCGTCAATGAGAAGGTCTACACCGTGTCGCTCGTGGGCCTCGCGGTGATCTGCTGGCTGGTCGTGCGCTGGTGTGATGATCCGGACGGCCCCATGGCCGACCGCATCCTGGTGCTGGTCGCATACCTGCTGGGGCTGGGCTACACGAATCACATGGCCGGCATGCTGGCCGCGCCGGCCGCGGGCTTTGCAGTGCTCATCCGCAAGCCGCAGACGCTTATGCGCTGGAAGCTGCTGGTGGCCATGGGCGTGGCGCTCTTTTTCGGTCTGACGCCGTTCGCGACGCAGCCCATTCGCGCCGCCCACTTCCCCGCGATCAACGAGGGCGAGCCCACCGGGTGCGTCACCGAGATCAAGGCGAGCTGCACGTTCAGCCAGCTCACGTACGACCGCTTCATGTACAACTTCAACCGCGGTCAGTACGGCAAGCCGGAACTCTCCGAGCGGCAGGCGCCCTTCTCGGCGCAGCTCGGCATGTACTGGCTCTACTTCAAGTGGCAGTGGCTCCGCGACGCGTACAACGAAAGCCCGGGCGCCCAGAACGGCCTCGCGGTGTTCTACGCGATCCTCATCTGCCTCGGCGGATGGATGCACTTCCAGAAGGACCGACGAAGTTTCTGGTTCTTCGGCCCGCTCGTATTCACGATGACGTTCGGGCTGATCTTCTACCTGAACTTCAAGTACGGGCACAGCCAGGCGCCGGATCTCGGCGACTCGGTGCCGCGCGAAGTCCGTGACCGAGACTACTTCTACCTGTGGAGCTTCTCGGCGCTGTCGGTGTGGGCCGCGCTCGGCTTGTTCTACCTCTGGGAGACGGTGGCGACGCTCTTCGGCGCCGACGAGGTCAAGCTCGGCAAGGAAACCGTCGTCGAGCCGCGCCCGAACAGCTTTGCGTTCGCGAGCCCGGTGCTGGCGATCGCGCTGGTGCCGCTCTTCGGCAACTGGACGGCCGCCTCGCGTGCCGGCCAGACCGATACCACCGACTTTGCCCGCGACCTGCTCAACTCAGTCGAGCCCTACGGCGTGCTGGTGACCGTCGGCGACAACGACACCTTCCCGCTCTGGTACGCGCAGGAAGTCGAAGGCATCCGGAAGGACGTCATCGTGGCGAACACGTCGCTGCTCAACACCGACTGGTACGTGCGCCAGCTGCTGCGCCGCCCGGTATACGAGTACGATGCGGCCAAGGGCCCCAAGATCTACGCCAACCAGCAGTGGAAGAAGCCGAGCGGCCCGCCGGTGAAGATGACCTTTGACGAAGCCGACGCGCTGCCGCTCGCCATTGCGACGCCGCAGAACGCCGCCTTCCAGAAGGACAAGATCATCGCGCAGCCGCGTTCGCAGCAGCTCATGAAGGCCGATCAGATGATCTACTTCATGATCCGCGATGCGTATCCCGATCGCCCGATGTTCTTCAGCCGCACCGCCGGTAGCTATCCGTACGAGCTGGGCCTCGAGCGCTATGTGGTCACGCAGGGGCTCGCGAAGAAGCTGATGCCGGAGCCGGTGCAGCCGAGCGCGGACATCGTCATGGTGCCGGGTGAAGGGCTCATGGACGTGACGCGCTCGAAGGAGCTGTGGTCGAACGTCTTCACCGCGCCCAAGTCGCTCTCCGCGCGCAACGGCTGGGTGGACGACGCCTCGGTCGGCATCCCGGACCTCTACGTCATCACCGGTGTGACGATCGCCGAGGCGCTCGCGGGCACGGGGAATGCCGCGGCGTCGGACTCGCTCTACCAGCAGTCGAAGGCGATCGCCACGGCGATGCGTCGCGACAAGGTGTTCGGCTTCGACCGTCAGCCCACGATGCCGCAGCTGCCGCCCGCGGCGGACACGGCGTCGAAGGTGCCGGTCGCCCCCCCGGCCGCCAAGAAGTAATTCCGGCAGTTACTGTGTAGGCCCATCCACCCGGATCTCCCCATGCGTCGTCCCCTTCTGCTCGCGTTGGCGTTTCCTGCGGCTCTTTTCGCTCAACAGCCCACGCAGCCGCCGGCGGGGCGCGGCGGCATGGGCGGGTTCCGCGGTGGCACGCAGATCAAGCCTGGCGAAGAGTGCCCGCCGGGCATGACGGAGATCCGGCCGCGCAATTGCCTCGCGCCCGATGGCGCGGTGCCGAGCATCGTGGACTATCGGCCCAAGAGCACGCTGGTCGTGCCGTCGGTGGGGATGAAGTGGAAGGCCAAGTTCCCCGTGATCGATTTCCATGGGCATCCGACGAACGCGCAGCTTGGCAGCCCCGAGGCGCTGGAGCGGTTCGGCCCGACGCTGGATTCGATCAACGTGCAGCTGATGATCGCGGCCAACGTGGTCTCGGGCGACGCGCTCGTGAAGGGCGTCACGCTCGTGAAGAACTCGCCCACGATGAAGGACCGCGTCCGCTACCTCACCGGCATCAACTTCAATGGCGTGGGCACGCCGGGATGGGCCGAGAAGGCGGTCGCGCAGCTCGAAGCCGATGCGAAGGCCGGCGCGGTGGGCATCGGCGAGATCAGCAAGGGCTTCGGTCTGAGCACCAAGAAGGCCGACGGCTCGCGCCTCAAGCTCGATGATCCGGAGCTCAAGCCGGTGTGGGAAGCGGCCGCGCGTCTCAAGCTGCCGGTGTTCATTCACACCGCCGATCCGCAGGAATTTTTCCGGCCGGTGATCGACTACAAGAACGAGCGGTGGCTGGAGCTCTCGCTCTTCCCCGAGCGTCGCTACCCGCAGGATCGCTATCCGAGCTTTGAAGCGCTCATGGCCGAGCGCGACAATCTGTTCAAGGCGAACCCGAAGACGATCTTCGTTGCCGCGCACATGGGCTGGCACGCCAACGACCTGCCCCGCCTCGGCAAGATGTTCGACGAGATGCCGAACGTGTACGGCGAACTCGGCGCGGTGCTGTACGACATCGGCCGCCAGCCGCGCGTGGCGCACGACTTCTTCGTGAAGTACCAGGATCGCATTCTCTTCGGCAAGGATTCGTTCCAGCCGGAAGAGTATCCGTACTACTGGCGCGTGTTCGAGACGAAGGACGACTACTTCGACTACTACCGCGACTACCACGCCTTCTGGAAGCTCTACGGCATCGACCTGCCGGATCCGGTGCTCAAGAAGGTCTACTACCAGAACGCGCTGCGCCTCATGCCGGCCATTCAGGTGCCTGGCTTCCCCAAGTAACGGGTTTTGAGTTTCGCGCGGCGCTGGGTTGGTGGCGTGCGCGCGGCGGGGATCGACGAGCCTCGGAGCGGTCTCCCGGGTTCGGAAACGCTACGCGTTCCGAAGCCGGGAGACCCGCTCCTCGTTCGCCGATCCCCGCCGCGCTTCCGGGCGCCACGCGGGGCCGACCTCGCACATCTGGCGTTCAGACATCGGATTCGCGGCGCGGCTGCTGCGCAGCGCGCCGCGGACATCCGATCTCTGAAGACGCCCGCTCCAATCAGCGACATCGGCCGCCCCGCGCCGGCTCGTCTGACCTCGCGCCAGTGCGCAGCACCGCGCCATCCGATATCCGACCTCTGAACGCGCTACTGCGCCCACGCACCGTAGATGGCTGGACGCACGACGGGGGCTGGCGAACGAGGAGGGGGTCTCCCGGCTTCGGAACGCGTAGCGTTTCCGAACCCGGGAGACCCCTCCGAGGCTCGCCAGCCCCCGTCGTGGGGGCCCCCCCCCCCCCCCCCACCCCCGGGCCGCGCACCACAAGCGGGGGGGGCGGACGCCCAGCCCCCCCCGGCGCGGGGG
>JAIEMN010000068.1 GCA_019752115.1 Gemmatimonadaceae bacterium | reverse complement strand
TGTTGGTTCCGTTTCATGAACTGCCTCCCGCTCCAACCTAGGGTGAGGAACTAGTCCACGAAATCGGGTCAACTCCAGTTCGTATACGTGGTTCGTATACGTGGTTCGTATACGTGGTTCGTATACGTACACCGGCAGTCAAAAGACCCGCACGTTGATATAACGGCGCGGGTTTTTCTTCACGTCCTGCACGAGGGCGCGGAGTTCGCGGACCAGCGAGTCGCTCTGCTGATAGAGCGCGGGGTCGTTCAACAACAAGCCCATTGTGCCGGTGCGGCTGTTCGCCTTGGCGAAGACGGAGTCGGCGCGGCTGACGGCGCTGGAGAGCTTGCTCTGGGTGCGCTCGAAATCGCCGGAGATTTCGCGTAAGCGCGTGGCGGTGGTCATCAGCTCCTGCGCGGCGTGCTGCGAGTTCATCACGATCTGCTGCAATTCGCCGCGGCTGGTGGCGGAATCGACGCGGGCCGAAAACGTGCTCAGTTTCTCCGCCGTCGCGTTGAGGTTGGTGAGCCCGCTCTGCAGGTCGGTGCTGATCTTGTCGAGGTTCTTCGACTGCAGCGTGACCGTCTTGGCGAGGACACTCGAGAGTTCGGCGAAGTTGCGGATCGACTCCCGCAGCTCGCGCGCGGCGGAATCGTCGAAGGCGACCTGCACGCGATCAGCGACCTTGGCGACATCGCCGGCGAGGCGGCCCGCGACGGTGGTGAGCTGCGCGATGTCGGGGAGCACCGCACCGGCCAGCGTGTCGCCGGTCGTCCGCGCGGCCTGGATGGCGGCGCGCAGCTCGCGATCGGGGGGGACGCCGGTCGCATCGGTCACCGTCGCCTGCCATTCGCCGAAGAGGCTCGACGCGGCGAGGAGCACCACCGGGTCGGCGGGGAGCGGCGTCTCCTTGTCGAGGCCGAGCTGGAGCACCACCCAGCCTTTCTCGCCCAATGCGATGCCTTCGACGCGGCCCGCGCGCACGCCGCGGATGACGACCGGATTGCCAAGCGCCACGCCGCCGACATCGCGCGTGCGCGCCACGAGATGCCGCGTGCGACCGCGCAAGTCGGCCTGCTTGAGCCAGAGCACCGTGGCAACCAGCGCGGCGGTCACGAGCAGCACCGTGAGCCCAACGATGAAGTCGCTGGTGCGACGCAGGGCGTTCGGGGAGGCGTCAGACATGGACGTCAACGGATGGAGCGACCGGTGAGCCACACCAGCGCCCAGAAGGCATCGAGCACGAGAATCATCACCGCCGAGATCACGACCGCACGCGTGGCACTGCGTCCCACGCCCTGCGCGCCGCCCTGCGTGGAGAGCCCGGCGCGACAGCCAATCAGCGACACGGCGGCGCCAAAGCTCGCGCTCTTCACGAGTCCGTAGCGAATATCGAAGGACTGGAAGAAGATGCGCACGCCCTTGAGGAACTGGGGCGTGGAGATGTCGAGCAAGCTCAGAGAGGCGAGCCATCCCGACGTGAGGCCGACTAGCATCGCGACGCCCACCACCACCGGAAACATCAGCGTGGAGGCGAGCACGCGCGGCACCACGAGATGCGTCATCGGGTCGTAGCCGAGCGTTTCGAGCGCATCGACCTGTTCGGTGACGCGCATCGTGCCCAGTTCGGCGGCGATGTTCGCGCCCACCCGTCCGGCGAGCGCGAGCCCAGTGAGCACCGGCGCGAGCTCGAGGGTCACCGTCTTCTGCACCAGCGTGCCCACGAAGTACGGGGGCACCAGATCGCCCACGCTGTAGCTCGCGAGCAGCGCGAGCACGATGCCGGTGAAGAGCGCGATGAAGATGCCGATCGGCAGCGACTCGACGCCGAGGGAGAGGGCCTGACCGGAGAATTCGGGGAGCCAGTCGGCCGCTTCGCGCACATGGCGCACGACGGCGGCCGTGAAGCGCGCCCCGGTTCCAACCGGCTCGACCATCCGGCGGACCGTACGCCCGAGCGCCTCGATGGCGCCCGCGACGCCGCCCACCGGGGGGCTCGGCACGGAGACGGAGGCAGGGGCCGGCGCGGTCATATCGAATGATCGGTACCCGGCGGCGGCAGGGCCAGCGGAAGATCCCTGAAGTCGGCCGCCCGGGAAAATCTGGCAGGGACGGGCGGCGCATATTGACTTATCCGGATGGCCGGATATTATTCCTGCATTATGACTTCGCCCCGGTTGGCTATCCACGATCGAATGGTTGAGCTCGCTGACGCGACGCGCTGCCGCCTGCTGGCGGCGCTCGAGCGCCAGGAGCTCACCGTGGGCGAACTGGCTACGGCGCTGCAGCTCCCGCAGAGCACCGTCAGCCGGCACCTCAAGATCCTGGCCGACCAGTCCTGGGTTTCGTCGCGCGCCGAAGGGGCCAGCCGGTGGTACCGCCGCAACCCGCTCCTCGACGCCGACATGCTGGGGCTCTGGGAGTTGGTCCGGCAGGCCATGACCCAGACGCCGGCGGCACTGCAGGACGCGGCCCGGATCGATGCCGTGATCGCCGCGCGCCGCACGCAGAGCCAGGCGTTCTTTGCCACCGCGAGCGCCGAGTGGGATGCGCTGCGCACCGACATGTTCGGCGCGCGCGCGGATATCGGCGCGATGCTCTCGCTGCTCGATCCGTCGCTCGTGATCGGTGACCTGGGCTGCGGCACCGGCGCGCTGGCCGCGTCGCTCGCGCCGCACGTGCAGCACGTCCATGCAATCGATGCGTCACCGGCGATGCTCGCCACGGCCACCGCGCGTCTCGCGGACTGCCGCAACGTGACGGTCGCGGAAGGGACGCTCGAAGATCTACCGCTCGCCGACGATACGCTCGACGTGGCGGTGCTCATGCTCGTGCTGCATCACGTGGCCGATCCGGTGCGCGCGCTCGCCGAAGTGCATCGCGTGCTCAAGCCCACCGGCCGCCTGCTCATCACCGACATGCGCGTCCATGCGCATGAGCGGTACCGCGAGCAGATGGGACACGTGTGGCTCGGCTTCGATGGCGGCTCGCTCGACGGCTGGCTGCGCGATGCGGGCTTTACCGGAACCCGCTACGTACCGCTGCCGGTTGAACCCGGCGCAACGGGGCCGGCGTTGTTCTCGTGTACGGCGACGGCGATGCCGAGGCCGGTGATGGTAGTTGCGTGATGATGTAGCACAGCAACCGATCAGTTCTGGGTGGCGGGTTTTAGGTCATGGGTTGTGGGTACTCACAACCCACAACCAAGAACCCGAAACGCACGACTGATCAGTTGCACACTCCAAACCCAACGAACACTCCATGTCCACCAGCGTCATGACCGAACACGGCGTCTCTCTCCTGACGTCGCTCGACCGCCCTGCCTTTGCCGTGCGCGATCTCGCGCTGGCGGAGTGGGGGCGCAAGGAAATCCGCCTCGCCGAGCAGGAAATGCCGGGGCTTATGGCGCTGCGCGCGGAGTATGCGGGCAAGGCGCCGCTCAAGGGCGCGAAGATCATGGGCTCGCTGCACATGACGGTGCAGACGGCCGTGCTCATCGAAACGCTCGTGCACCTGGGCGCCGATGTGCGCTGGGTGTCGTGCAACATCTTCTCGACGCAGGATCATGCTGCCGCCGCGGTGGCCGTGGGGCCGCATGGCACCACCGAGCATCCGCAGGGCACGCCGGTGTTTGCGTGGAAGGGGGAGACGCTCGAGGAATACTGGTGGTGCACCGAGCAGGCGCTGATGTGGCCCGATGGCACGGGCCCGAACCTGCTCCTGGATGACGGTGGCGACGCGACGCTGCTCGTGCACAAGGGCGCCGAGTACGAGAAGGCGGGCGCCGTGCCGGCGTTCGACAGTGACAACGAGCCGGAAGAGTGGGGCGTGATTCTCGACCTCCTGCGTGCCGAGCAGGCCAAGAACCCGGGCCGCTGGACGAAGGTGCTCGCGGGGATCCGCGGCGTGTCGGAAGAGACCACGACGGGCGTCCATCGCCTGTATGAGATGGAGAAGGCGGGCACGCTCGCCTTCCCGGCGATCAACGTGAACGACGCCGTCACGAAGTCGAAGTTCGACAACCTGTACGGCTGCCGTCACTCGGTCGTCGACGGCTTGAACCGCGCGACGGACGTGATGCTCGCCGGCAAGATTGTCGTGGTGCTGGGCTACGGCGACGTGGGCAAGGGGTGCGCGCAGGCGCTCAAGGGCCAGGGCGCGCGCGTCGTGGTGACGGAGATCGATCCGATCTGCGCGCTGCAGGCGGCGCTCGAGGGTTATCAGGTCACGACGCTCGAAGACATCGTGGAGCAGGCCGACATCTTCGTGAGCGCGACCGGCAACAAGAACGTCATCACGGTCGAGCACATGAGCCGCATGAAGGACAAGGCGATCGTGAGCAACATCGGCCACTTCGACAACGAGATCGACATGGCCGGTCTCAAGAAGGTCGAAGGGATGAAGCGCATCAACATCAAGCCGCAGTATGACGAGTTCGTGCTGCCGAACGGCCGTTCGATCCTCATCCTGGCGGAAGGCCGCCTCATGAACCTCGGCTGCGCCACCGGCCACCCGAGCTTCGTGATGAGCGCGAGCTTCTCGAATCAGGTGCTGGCGCAGCTCGAGCTGCACGCCCGTGCGGAGAGCTACGAGAAGAAGGTGTACACGCTGCCCAAGCACCTGGATGAAAAGGTGGCGCGCCTGCACCTCGACAAGCTGGGTGTGAAGCTCACGCAGCTGACGCCGGATCAGGCCAGCTACATCGGCGTCTCGGTGGACGGCCCGTACAAGGCGTCGCACTACAAGTACTAAGATCGACCGGCAACGATTGACGACCACCCGCTGTCCACCCATAGTGGACAGCGGGTGGTTTCGTTTACCGGAGAGGGTGGAATGGGGCGAATGACGAGCACGCTGGCGCTGCTGGCGTGTCTGATGCCGGCAGTCGTGCAGGCGCAAGGCGCCGCCCGGGGATTCACCGGCCGGGTCAGTGGGCTGGTGTTCGATAGTGTCGCCATGCATCCGCTGGGTGGTGCCGTCGTGCAGGCGGTGAACGCGGCCAATCCGTCCATCTCGCGCACCGCCACCGCCGATTCGCTCGGCCGATTTACGCTCAGCGGGTTGCCGCTGGGGAGCTGGGTGGTGGCGGCGCTGCATCCGCGCCTCGACTCGCTGGGGCTCGATCAGATTCGCTCGACGGTTGAGGTGCGTGCGGACGCGGACGCGCCGGTGACCGTGGCGGTGCCCGAGGCGCGACGTCTCGCACGGCTGCTGTGCGGTGACCCGGCGCTGGCGCAGGACACGTCCGGCTATCTCGTGGGGACGCTGCGTGCGGCCACGACCGATCGCGCGCCGGTGGTCGGCACGGTCCGTGTGGAGTGGCTCGAGCTGACCATCACCGGCACCGGCTTTGTGCGCACGCGCGAAACCCGGACGACTGAGACGGGACCCGATGGCCGCTACCTCGCCTGCGGGATTCCGGCGGGCGGGCTGGTGCGCGTCTCGGCGGTGCGCGGGGAAGATTCCACCGGTGTGATCGACCTGCAGATGCCGTTCGATGGCATTCAGCAGCGCGATCTCTATGTCGGACCCGCGCGAGTCGTCCGCATTCCGGTGACGGCCGCGGTGCTCGACAGCACGGGTTTCGGCACCGATTCCCTGACGGTGAAGCGCGGCGATGGGCTCTTACGCGGGCGACTGCTGGGTGCCACCGGCGCCCCGCTGGCCAACGCGCGCGTGGCGGTGCGCGATGCCGGCCTCGAGGTGCGCACCGACGCCGCCGGACGCTTCGCCATGGCGATGCTGCCCAACGGCACGTGGAACCTGGACGTGCGCGCGGTGGGCTATGACGCGCTGACACGCCCGGTTGACGTGCTGCAGAATGACAGCAGCACGGTGTCGTTCATGATGTCACGGTTCGTGGCGGTCGATACGGTCCGAATCCGATCGACGTTGACGAAGCACACGACGATCAATCTGACGGCGTTTGCGGAACGCGCGAAGGGCGGTTTCGGTCGGTTCATGGGGCCGGAGCAGCTCGAGCAGCTGCAGCCGCTCTGGTTCTCCGATATCCTGATGCGCTTCCCGTCGCTCCGTCTCGAGCGGGCGCAGTACGGGTACGTGGTCACGATGCGCGCCACCGGGATGGGGGCGCGCTGCTCGCCGCGTATCTATGTCGACAATGTGGTGACCCCCAACGACGGCACGATCGAGAGCTACATCCCGGGCGGGCAGGTTGCGGCGATCGAGGTCTATCCCGGCGCGTTCGGCCCGCCGCAGTACATGGACTATCTGAGCGGGTGTGGCAGCATCGTGGTGTGGACGGGGCCGCGCACGGCGGTAAAGAAATGAGCCTCGCGGCGCGAGGGGCGCTGGTGGCGGGTGGGCTGCTGCTCGCGGCGTCGCTGGCGCGCGCGCAGGGGCTCGGCCGCGTGCAGGGCGTGGTGTACGACAGCGTGGCGTCGCGACCCCTCGCGCGCGCGTCAATTGTGCTAACCTCCGTGCGCGACACGACCCGCGCGCGCACGATCGAGGCCGATTCGCTCGGACGCTTCACGGCGGATTCCCTCGAGAGGGGGCCATGGGTGGCCGCGGCGCACCATCCTCGCCTGGATTCGCTCGCGCTGCGCGAACTGCTGGTGCCCTTTGACGTGCGTGACGGCCGACGCACCCGCATCAGTCTCGCGATTCCCTCGGCACGGGCGCTGGCGCAGCGCATCTGTGGTGTGAATCAGACCTGGCGCGATTCATCGGGCTTCGTGGTGGGCACGCTGCGCCGCGCGACGGCGGACCGCACGCCGCTGCAGGGCACGGTACGGGTGCAGTGGATCGATCTGGTGCTCTCGGGGACGAAGCCGTCGCGTGAGCTCATGACCGTCGATGCCACCACCGATGCGAGCGGGCGCTACATCGCGTGCGGTGTGCCGGTGAATGCCACCGTGCTCGTGCGGGCGGCGAGTGGTGTGGATTCATCGGGGCGCGCGCAGCTGCGCATCCCGCCGAGCGGGGTGCGCTACCGCGATGTCTTCATCGGCAGCGGCATGGGACGGCTCACTGGCACGGTACGCGGCGAGAACGGTCGCGCGCTGGCCAATGCGCGGGTCGTCATGCTGGCGAGCGGGCGTGAAGCGCGCGCGGACAGTCTCGGACGATTTGTGCTCGATCAGGTGCCGGCGGGCACGCAGGCGCTCGACATTCGCGCGATGGGGTATGAGGCCTTGAGTGACGCCGTCGATGTGCTGGATGGTGCGCCGGCCGCTTCGCTGGAGCTGACGCGACTCCTGTCGCTCGATACCGTGCGCGTACGGGCCCAGCGATCGCGTGCCCTGAGCGGGCGCGCCGCGGGCTACGAGGCGCGCAAGAAGATGGGATTTGGCCGGTTCTACGACGGCGACCAGATCGATCGGCTCAACCTGTTGCGCATCTCGGATCTCTTCGCGCAGGTGCCGGGCATCACGATGGTCACCAACCAACGTGGCGAACGGATCCCGACGATGCGGGGGACCGACTTTCGCGGGCGCTGCGTCCCCGAGGTGCTCGTGGATGGATTTCCATTTCCACTGGACGCCGCGCTGGACGCCTTTATCCAGCCAATGAATGTGGTCGGCGTCGAGGTCTACTCGAGCGCCTTCGCGCCGGCCGAGCTGTCTCGCCCCTTTGCGCCGTGCGGGGTGATCGGCATCTGGACCGGCGTGCGACCTGAAGCGCCGGCCAGAGGCCGCTGATCATTCGCTGGCGGCCACGTCAGTCGCCGTTCCGCGAGATCGACACGTTCTGATTGCCGCCCTCGCCACCCACGCGCGGGCGGTTGTGCTTGAGGGGCACGGGATAGCCGAACTGCCACTGGCTGTTCTTGCGCTGCTCCGCCGTGACGCGGCTGATGTTGTCCACGAAGGGCACCAGCTGGCGCTGCTGCGGCTGCAGGATGGGCAGAATGAGATCGACCTGTTCCCAGAAGATCGGCCAGTAGAGCTTGGTCGTGGCCTGCACGGTATCGAGCGACGCCTTGCCGGCCGCCCCGCCGGGCTGACTGGCGAGGAACTGCGCGAGGGGCACGTAGAGCCCGCGGATGCGCGCCGAATACACACTGTCGGCCTTGAGCAGCTGAGTGATCTGATCCTTCGTAAGGAAGAGCGAGTCGCTTTCGGCGAGCAGCAGGCGGTGGATGTTCGACGTGCGGCTCAGGTAGAGATCGGCGATGGAATCGGCGCTGCGGCGCGTCCACGTCTTCTTGCCATTCTCGGTCACGCGCACGGGCTCGATCGCCCGGCGGAGTGTCTGCAGATCGAACGGCGTGGAGAGATCCACCGAGAAGTCCACGACGACGCGGAACGGCACGCGCGAAAGCGTGCGGAAGGCGCGTGTATCACCGAAGCGCGGGTTCACGTCGTAGCGGAAGCGCTGTGCCTGCGCGTCGAAGCTGCGCGGCAGGAGCAGGACCGGATCGGGCTGCGCCGCCGTGCCCCAGCCGCGCAGGTTGTCCGCGCCGTGCAGCAGCTGATCGAGCCCGGCAAGTGGATTCTCGAAGACCACGTTCATGGTGATGTTGTGGCGCCCGATCGGCGGGATGTTGGGCTGCAGCATGAGGTTCATCTGCTGCGTCCAGGGGCCACGGCAGCTCTGACGGCCAGCGACCTGTCCCATCTGTGTGGTCAGACACTGGCGGATATTCGCGGGCGCCGAGGCGAGCAGGGCCTGCATCTGCGCGCGTGTGGTGGCGTCGGCTTCGGTGGCCACATTGGGCACGAAGGCCCGGTCGTTCGGCCGGCCATCGCCATCCACGTCGCCGCGCACCAGCGGCGTGAACGGGGTGCCCGACTGGAAGCGCGTGAACATCGTCAGCGCGCCGACCTTGGGGATCCCCACGCCGGCCTGCGCCACGAACGCATGGCGCGCATCGTTCTGCCCGGCGGCCCACTGCTTCGTGAACGGATCGCCAAAGTTTCCGCCGTCGGCACCGCGGAACTGCTGACGCACCTGCTGAATGGTGTAGCCGACCTGGAACATCACCGGCGGCGGGCCTTTGGCGCCGCGAAAGATTTCCGGCTGAATGGTCGTCGTGAGCTGGCTGCCGTAGCCGCGCAGGTCGCTCGTGCGCAGTGCAACACGACCGTAGTCGGTGCTGCGGCGCGACTCGCGGGCCGACACCGCCCCGCTGGCCGCGTCGATCCCGGCGGTGCTCACGTACATCGGCCGATTCCCTTCACCGGCCAGCGCGAAGCGCGGCGTGTTGCTGAAGTTGGCGTCGAGCGTGCTGGGCTGGCTCAGGTCGTAGCTGGCAAGACCGTCCACGCGCACCATCAAGTTCTTGATGCTGCTCGCCCAGCCGAGTGACGCGCGCCAGCTGCGGGGCACGTCGAACTTGGGGTCTACGAGTGTCACACTCGATGCACGCTCGGCGAGAGCGCCGGCGCCGTTCGCACAGCTCGCGGGGGCCACGGCCGCGCCGCTCGCGAGGGCGTTCCAGTCGGGCACGGGGACCGCACTGCCCACGCAGGTGAGGGCAATGGTGCTCCCCGCGAGCCCGGCGTTGGCCATCGCATCGGCGAGGGTGCCGGGCTTGTAGAGATCGCGGAACTCGCCGACGCCACCGCGGATGATCCCCATGGTGTTGCGGTACCACGACCCCACGTTCGTGCTCATCTGCCCGCTGCCATTGCGGCGATCACGCGAATAGGTGTAGCTGAAGCCTGCGCGCGGCGAGAGGTGCAGGCGGCTGGGGGCGACGCCGGTCTGCACGCCGAGCGCCTGTTCCAGGGCCGCGTTCTGCGGCGGCGCGCTGCCGAACCAGCTGCCTTCGAGCCGCGCGCCGTAGAGCACGTTGAAGAACTGGTTCTTGTTCCACTGATGCGAGAACGCGGCGGCCGCGTTGTAGCTGCTCGCCTCCCGGGTAGGTTGCTGCAGCACGCGCGCGTACGATGCCGGGCGGTTGGCCGCGAGGTCGGCAATGGAGTTGTAGGTGTAGGAGCCGAGCGCATTGGGCATCCCCTGCTGGGTGAGGCCGTCGCCGCGCCCCCAGAGGGAGGTCTTGAAGCGATGCGTACGCCCCTGCGCATTCCACACCATCTCGTTCGCGCCTTCGACGGTCCAGCGCGAATCGTCCACCGCCAGGAACGGGTTGCCGCCGAGTTGCAGCGCCACGATATCACTGGCGGCGGCATCGGACGCCGAGCGTGCGAGCACCGTCGCACCCGGGGTGCTGAGGTACGGCGTCGTCCGATCGGTCACGCGGCTCGCGGCGAGGCGGTTCTGCATGAGGGTGTAGAAGCCCGTGCCGATGTACTGGCTCTGCACGAACTGCGCGCCGATGGTCTGCTGCTGTGACTTGCCACCGGCCGCGGGCGCCGCCAGCGGACCAAAGCCCAGCGCGCCTTCGGTGCTGCGCGCCGCATACGACGTGAGCGTGAGCGTGCGCAGCGTATCGCGCACATCGTCGAGGCGCCCGAGCCAGGTCACGTTCTCCTGGACGCGCTGCGAGGGGACGCCGGCGCCCAACACCGGCAGGCCCAGCGCGCTCGCGACCTGCTGGACGCGCTGCGCCGAGTCGGGTGAGAGACCCGCGCGACGCAGCGCGCCCAGATCGCCGGCGATGAGCGTGGTCGGATCGCTCACCGTGCGGCCGACATCGAGCGCCATGTTGTACGTGAGGGTGCGGCGAATCGCTTCGCCATCGGCGCCGACGCTGGCGCGGAAGCCGCCGGTGGTGAGTCCGAGGGAGCGGCCCACGGCGTCGGTCGCCTGCAGCTGCGGCGCGTTGAGCGTCGCATAGACGTTGCGGTTCTGATAGTTGCGATCACCGGCCCCCAGGCGCACATCGATGTTCGCTCCGGCAAAGCCGCCGCGTGTGGCATCGAAGGTGGCGCCGCTCACGCGCACATCGGCCTTGGCCGCGCGCGGCAGCGATCCGCCGGGGAGTGCCATGCCGTTGAGCGTCGTGAGATTGCTCGACGTGCTCGCCCCCAGCATGGCGGGACCACCCGGTGTCATGGTGACGCCCGGAATGGTGCCGGCGATGGTGTTGAGATTCCCCGCCTGATTGGGGCTCACGCGCCCCTCGACCCCCTGACTGTACGTTTCGGCGGCGCCCACCTCCCGCTGATACGGGCTCGCCACCTGCGCTTCGGCGCGCTCGGGGCGCTTGGCCTTCACGTTGACGGCGGCGAGGAGGGCGAGGTCGCGCCCCATGGTGAAGTCGGCCACGAGCTCGCGTTCGGTCCCCACGCGCTCGACGCGGCGCCGGGCCGCGCGAAAGCCGGTCGCACTGACGTGGACGAGATAGTCACCCGTCCCGGGGTCGAAACGCAGACTGTAGCGCCCAGCCGAATCGGTGAGGGTCTGCTGGACGAGGCGATCGGGGCCGCGGGTGATGCTGACCGTGGCGCCAACGAGCGAGCGACTGGAATCGTCGAGCACGCGGCCGCGTACAACGTCGGCCTGCGCATGCGCCACGCGGGCGCTCAAGAGGAGGACGGCCGCCGCGAGGGCGGGGCCGAGCCGGGAATGGTGAGGGCGTGCCATGCCGGATACGACGCGAGTTGTGCCGGAATGGTTGCAGGGGGGCCGTTACTTTGGCGCGATTGGACCTGCCGTGCGGAGGGGCGGAGACGCTGGGTAACGGAGGAGGACTGCGTCGGTTCACTCCGTTCCTTTGCCGCTCCGCCCCTCCGCACGGCAGGTGCAGCGCAAGTAACGCGGTTGACCCGCCGTCAGACTCCCGGCGTTAATTCAGTATGCGAATTCGTTCACTACTCCGGCGTAGTCGTTCGACCTTGGCCGTTAGCAGCCTCTGCGCGCTCGTTGCGGCGGAGATGTCGGCACAGGCGGCCCCGGCCGATACGAACCCCGGCAAGTGGATCATGCCCGGCGATTCGTTGCTGCGTGGCGCACGCGTGGCGACCGGGACGTTTCGCTATCTGCTCACCGCCTATAAGGACGGTGATGAGTTCAACGTCGGGCGCATTCAGGACCAGATCAGCGTGGACACCGCCGATGGGGCGGTGCGTCTGGTGCGGGTGCAGCGGCTGGAGCGGGGGACGCAGCGGGTCATCGATTCCACGTGGACCGACTTCGCCACGCTAATGCCAAGGCGTCACCGGTCGGAGCAGCCGCAGCGGCGCATCGGGATCGACTTCGCCGGGAAGAAGATCAAGGCCACCATCGGCCAGCCCGGCGCGGTGCCGGCGGTGATCGACACGACGCTCAAGCTGGCGGTGTTCGACTCGGGGAACTGGGATCTGTTGCTGCGCGCGCTGCCGCTCGAGAAGGGGCTGCGGGTGCGCTTTCTGGTGTACGACACCGATGCGGGCGTGCACGAGTATCGTCTGGCTGTGACCGGCACCGCGCAGATTCAGGGCGAAGAGGCGTACATCGTGCGGTTTGCGCTCTCCCGCACGAGTGAAGCGTTCGTGTGGATGAGCACCACCACGCGCGAGTTCCTGCAGATGGAGACGATGCTCGCCGGCAACACGCTGCTACGGCAGGTGCGTGTGCGCGAGCCGGCTACAGGTCGCTGATCCGGAAGCGGCAGCACTGCCCGCCGTGCGCGTGGCACTCCACCTCGCGCACGCGGGCACGTCGTGACACGAGCGTGGTCACCAGCCGTTCGAAGGTGCCGGCGTAGAAATCACAGACCGGTCCCTCGGCGGCGAGCCCACGGCACATCGCGCAGGCGTGAAACGTCAGTTCGACTTCATGACCGAGGTGGCGCACGGTGAAGGTGCCGCTGCCGGCGAAGGTCCACGCATGCGCCATCATCGATTGCAGCAGCAGCGACAGCCCGGCGCGCTTGGGCATCGCGCGGATGAGCCACTGGGCCACGCGCGGAATGCGGTTGGCGAGCAGATAGTCGCCTGTACGCACCCCCGCTTCGTGCAGGATGACCGTGGAGGGTGCTTCGCCCAGGCGCCCCACGACGTGCGTGGTGAGCGCGAGCGCCTCTGCTTCGGGCACCATGTGCTGCGGCAGCGTTGCGAGCGTGTAGCCGGTCGCCTCCTTCACCAGCGCTTCGGCACGCAGGTCGCCAAGGCGCTCGGTGAGCACCCTGGCGACCTGAATGATGGCGTTCGGACCGATCAGCGCCGGGGCCACCCGCGGCGCGTCGGTGTCAGACGGCGCGGGAGAAGCGCCGAGGGCCGTCGGTCGCGCTACGATAAGCATCGAGAGCAAAAGCGAGATTACGGAGGAAGAAGCGGCCGAGCGGGGTCACGCTCACCCGATCCGACTCGATGGTGATGAAGCCATCCTCCACGAACGGGGTGTAGCGGTCGAGCAAGGCGTTCACATCACCCGGGACGAGCGCGAATGGCAGCTCGGCGTTGCACATCAGATGCGAGATGGCCGTGCTGCGCACGCGGTCGTCGCTGCTCATGATGTGCCCGCGCGAGACCGGCAGATGGCCGGCATCGATGGCGCGCTGCCAGCCACCGAGCTCCGGCTCATTCTGCACGAACCACCCGTTCACCTCGGAGATGGAGCTCACGCCGACGCCCAGCAGCGATTCGCCGCTCCGCGTGGTGTAGCCCATGAAGTTCCGGTGCAGCGTGCCGCTGTTGTACGCCTGCGTGAGCGGGTCACTCCCCTTGGCAAAGTGGTCGATACCGATCCACTCGTAGCCGCTGTCGAGGAAGCGGCGCACCGCCCCCTGAAAGAGTGCGAACCGTTCCCAGCTCACCGGCAACGCCGATTCATCGATGCGCTTCTGATGCGCGCGCATCCAGGGCACATGGGCATAGCCAAAGCAGGCGACGCGATCGGGGTCGAAACTCAGCGCCCCGTCGATGGTGCGGGCGAAGCGCTCCGGGGTCTGATGCGGCAGTCCGTAGATGAGGTCGAGATTGAGCCCGGTGAAGCCTTCTTCGCGCGCCATTTCCACGGCATCGCGGACGAGCGACTCGGGCTGCACGCGGCCGATGGCCTCCTGCACGACCGGATCGAGATCCTGCACGCCGTAGCTGATGCGGCTGAAGCCCAACTCGCGGAAGGTGCGGAGCTGCTCACGCGAGACGAGGCGCGGGTCGGCCTCGACCGAGTGTTCGGTATTGGCATCGAACGCAAAGACATCGCCGAGCATGCGGAACGCCGCTTCGATCTGCCGGTTGCCGAGGAAGTTGGGCGTGCCACCACCCCAGTGCATTTCCACCACGCGCGGCTTGCCGCCCATGGCCTGCTGCAGCATCCCCAGCTCCTGGCGCAAGCGCGTGAGGTAGCGCTCCACAATCTCTTCGCGCGTCGTGACGGTGGCGTTGCAGCCGCAGTAGAGGCAGCGGGACGCGCAGAACGGGAGGTGCACATACAGGGCCAGCGGCGCGTCGGTTGTGCCGAGCGTGCCGAGGTGTGCGTGCCAGTTCGTCGCGTCCACCCCGCCGGTCCAGTCGGGGACTGCTGGATAACTCGTGTAGCGCGGCCCCGGCACGTCATAGCGGGCGAGCAACGCCTGCGAGACGGTGGGCACGCGCTCATGCTCCATCACCCCGCGGCAGAACAGCGACGCGGGGCGTTCGTTACGGGGCAACAGGAGTTCAGCAGGCACGGACGGCTTCCTCTTCTTGTGGCCGTGGAGCGCCATGCCCCAGGACCGGCACACTTCCCGCAAAATCGACATCGGCGGCCAGCTCCGGCCGCGCCTCGGACATCGTTCGCAGCTCCTCGCGCGTGAACACCCGCTCCTCGTCAAATCCGAAGTCGGCTTCCAGGCCGCTGCCGTTGAACTTGAGGCGCTCGAGGTCGTAGAACTTCTTGCTCACGGTCGTCTTCGCGAACGCCCGCAGGCAGCCGCGCAGATACTTCCGCTTGAACGGATCCTTCTGCCAGGGATAGCTCAGGAACGCCTTCTTGGCGTAGAAGCGTGCGTAGTTCCGCAGCACGCCCTTGAGCACCTGATCGCGCGTCATCGCGTCGGGCTGGATGATCGGCGTGACGAAGTTGTACTTGGAGTAGTCGCGCACTTCGACGCGATCGCCGAGCTCCTGGAAGAGCTCCGCAAAGGGCCATGGCGTGTACATGTTCCAGTTCGCCATGTCCGGCTCCCAGTCCTGCGAGTACTTGTACGTCTCCTCGATCGTCTCGGGCGTTTCGTTCTCGAGGCCAATGATGAACTGCGCCTCGGCGATCATCCCGGCTTCCTTGAGGAGGCGGATGGCGCGCTTGTTCTGCTCGAGCGTGGTCTGCTTGCGGAACCGATCGAGCTTGAGCTGCGCGGCGGCTTCGGTGCCGAGCGAGACGTGTACGAGCCCCGCCTTGCGATAGAGCGGGAGCTCCTTTTCGTCGCGCAGGATATCGGTGACGCGAGTGTTGATCCCCCACGTGACCGGCAGATTGCGCTCGATGAGCGCTTCGCAGAGCGCGATGAACTTCTTCTTGTTGATCGTGGGTTCTTCATCGGCCAAGATGAAGAAGCCGACGTTGTGCTCGCGGACCAGCGTTTCGATTTCGTCGACGAACTTCTTCGGGTCGCGCGTGCGGTACTTGCGCCAGAACTTCCACTGCGAGCAGAAGCGGCAGGTGAAGGGGCAGCCGCGCGCAAAGTTCGGCACGGCCACGCGACAATTGAGCGGGATATAGATGTACTTGTCCCACTCCAGGAGCGACCAGTCGGGGGTGAGCGAGTCGAGATCGGCGATCACCGGGCGCGCCGGGGTGGCGATCACCTGCCCGTTATCGACGAACGCGATCCCCTTGATCTCGCGACGCTTCTCAAGGACGGTGCCGTCCTGGATGGCAAGCATCAGCTCACTGATGATCTCTTCGCGCTCGCCGCGGACGATGTAGTCGATCCACGGCGCCTCGGAGAACACCTGCTGATACATGAACGTGGGGTGGATCCCGCCCAGGATGGTATGGACGTTGGGATTCACCTCGCGCGCAACCTGCAGGGTGCGCTGCGCCTGGAAGATCATCGGCGTGATCGCCGTGGCGAGCACCGCGTCCGGCTTGAGCTCGCGGAGCTTCTGCGCGAGCGCGTCGTCGCTGATGTGGTTCGTCATCGCGTCGACGAACGTGATGTCCGTGAAGCCGGCCGCCTTGAGCGCGCCGCCGATGTAGGCGACCCATCCCGGGGGCCAATTGCCAGCGATCTCGGCACCGCCGGCATGGTAGTTGGGCTGCACGAACACCAGACGCATCTGCGCGCTCCGCTGAGGGGGGGAAATTGGACACCTCAGGATGCACTATGACCGCCGGGTCTATCTGCCGGGGGGAGCGCTTGGACTGTGTAAAGGATTCGCTTACAGGGGGGTCAGTCGCATTTCCTTATGCAATTGCTCGGGATTGGTTGAACTGCTCGCACAGAGGTCACAGCGGACCACAGCGCTCACAGGGAATCCTGCATTCAATCAATGCGGTTCTCGGTGACCCCTGTGGCTCTCTGTGTCCTCTGTGCGAGATGTTCTCCCTTACTTGAGAACTGGAACGGCGCGCCGTACCCGGTCCTGCGCCTTGCTGATATCCGCCGCCAGATCGATCGGCCCGACGGTGATGTCGGTGATTTTGGCGATCGCCGCCAGGTAGTAGTCGCGCCAGACCTCCAGCACGTGCTGTTCGTCGGCGACCGTCGCGCCCTTGGCGATGGTATCGCGGGAGAGCTGCGCCTGCGTCGCGAGGGTGCGCTCGGCGACCTGCGTGAGCTCGGCCAGGGCTGCCTTGGTGATGGCGGCGGAGCCATCGGCGAGCAGCAGCCCCGTGCTGAGTGCGCACACCCCCACGTTGGCGAGTGAGCTGGCGCTGACCATCTCGATGCGATCGAGATCGGTGTGGTAGAACTGGTCGGTGAAGTGCCAGAGCAGCACGGCCGGGATCTGCGCGTTGAGGAAGGGCGTGTGATCACTGCCGCCTTCGAACGGGTTGGCCTTCACGACCCACTTGGTGGTCCTGGCGCGATCGAGGCAGCGCTGGCGCACGAAGTCGTTGAACCAGTAGGCGCGGATCTCCTTCTCGGCGATCGCGCGGCCGCCCCACTCGGTATGCTGGTCTTCGCCGCGCACCCACACCGCGCTCGGGTCGGGCATCTTTTCGATCAGGAACGTGCCGCCGGTCTTCTCGGTGTTCTCGCCCACCATGTCGAGCGACATCCCCCACTTCACGCCGGCGCGGCGCACGGAGTCTTCCTTGAGGAAGCGGTCGGTGCTGCGGATCTCGTCGCCCCAGAGGAAGGTCACCGTACGCTGCGGGTTGGCGAGGCCGCGCTTCACGAGATCGGCGGCGACGCGCGCCATTTCGGCGAGCGCCCCCACGCCGGTGGCGTTGTCGTTGGCGCCGGGCTCCTGCACGTGCGCCGAGTACACGAAGCGCTCGGCGGGCGTGGTGCGACCACGAATTTCGGCGACCACGGTCCGCTCGGGTCGATTCTCGAAGAGCGTCTTCACGAGGGCGGTGACTTTCACCGGACCCGCTGCGAGGGCGGCGCGCAGCGTGTCGGCGCTCTGCTTGGAGACCCAGATCGTCCAGCCGTTGCGGATGGTGTCACGCGGGACGCTGGTGAACTGAATGGCGCGCGCATTCTTGGACTGCTGGTTGTACTCCGGCAGCTTCTGCGTGTTGAGCACGCCAATCGCACCCTTCTGCATGGCGCGCGGGAAGACCTGCCGCGCCTGGCCGGTGCTGAAGACGATCTTGCCGGTGACATCCATCTTGGCAAAGTCGGCGTCGGTGCCGGCGCCCACGTCAACGAGATCGGCCGTGATGCCACCCTCGGGCGTCGAGCCCGAGTTGATGGCGATCATGTTCAGGTTGGTGGCGAACGCTTGCAGCGGCGTGCTTCGTCCCACGATGCCGAGCCGCGCGTCGACCGGTGTCCAGGCGGGCTGGGCCATGGGGCGCGACTCCACGCGGTACACGAGGCGCGCGGTGGGTGGCGCACTGTCCTCGCGCACGTAGCCCGCGGCGCGGAGCAGCGCGGCCACGGTATCGATGGCATTGTCGAAGCCGCGATTCCCGGGCAGCCGGAAGAAGCGCTGCACATAGTCCACGGTGGTGAAGGCGCGTTGCCCATCCATGCGGGCGGCGATCGCCTGACTGAGCGGCGTGAGGGCCGTGCTGGTCTGCGCTGCAACGCGCGTCGTGGCCGTGGCCAGAAGGGCGAGGGCCACGGCGGTTGGCCGTGCAAGAAAATGAGTCATCCTTGGAAGGTTGACGCCCTGCGCTGACCTGTCGAGGGGCCGGCGCTCAGTCCGGCCGACTCACCACCAGAAACCGCGTCCAGTTGGCCGGCATGTCTTCGATGAAGCGCGCGATAATCGTGAGCCCGTACCGACTGGCGGCTACATCGCTCGCCACCGCGCCCCGCGTGCGGTCGGTGCCGGCGGCCACATCGCGCGCGGCCCCGGCGGTGTCCTCGTGCGGCACGGCGGTGAGCCAGTCGTGGCGCGCCAGAAAGAAGCGACACTGCGCGAGTGCCGCGGGATGACTGTGGATGGTGCGCAGCGACTCGACGGCCACGCCGGGCTGCGCCATCAGACACAGATGCACCGGCACCTTGAGCTCCGTGCGCTTGACCACGAGGCGCCCGACCTGATCGAGGGCGGCGCGCGCGATGTGCACGGGTCCGATGATGGCGTTCTCCACGGGAATCACCGCGAAGTCCGTGTCCCCATCGATCACGCGCTGCAAGGCGGCCTCGAAGGTGGCGCTCGGCACGGCCTGCGCGCCCTGCGGCCACTGCTGTTGAATGGCGAGTTCACTGAACGCGCCCAGCTCTCCCTGAAAGGCCACGCGCGGTGGGCGCGGAAGGGGCATGTGCATCATGCCAATATGGTGGGCAGTTCGGGTAAACCGATAACAGCGCCGCAACGGCACAGGGTATCACACCGGCGATCCGGGACGAGATGCGCGTCACCACGCCACTTGTCCCGAGCCACGTGTTGACAGCCGCGCCGACCACGCGTAGCGTGCGGATGTGATCCGCTTTCTCGCCGCCGCCCGATTTTATTATCGCCGACCCGCATGGGCCCCCGGCGATTTTGGCGTGCGCAGCTAAGAGCTGACGTTCCCGTCGCGAGGCCCGTGCGAATACGCGCGGGCCTTTTTTGGGCTTCGGGGGGCTGCGCCCCCCTCCGCGAGCTCCGCGGAGTTTATGGAAGCCCTTCCTCACTCTCCGTGCCCTCGACGAAGCCCTATGATCATCGTCACCACCCCTGGCATCACTCCCGACGCGCTCGACCGCATTCTCCAGCACGTCGAGGCCGCCGGCTTGCGCACCCACGTTTCGCGCGGCGAACACCGCACC
Source organism: Gemmatimonadaceae bacterium (assembly GCA_019752115.1). Classification (NCBI taxonomy): domain Bacteria; kingdom Pseudomonadati; phylum Gemmatimonadota; class Gemmatimonadia; order Gemmatimonadales; family Gemmatimonadaceae; species Gemmatimonadaceae bacterium. The sequence goes on along the minus strand of JAIEMN010000068.1, from coordinate 8,041 downwards.
ATCGTGGGGTGCATCGGTGATGACGGCGCGCTTTCCGAGCACGGGCTGACGCAGCTCGAGGGTGTCGATCGCGTGATGCCGGTGCTCAAGCCGTACAAGCTCGCCTCGCGTGAGTTCTCAGTGGGCGATACGGCGATTCGTCTGGGCGATCCGGCGGACACGGTGATCGGTGGCCGCGACATCGTCGTGATGGCGGGCCCGTGCTCGGTGGAGGGGCGCGCCATGCTCTTCGAAACGGCGCACGCGGTGCAGGCGGCGGGGGCGCGACTGCTGCGCGGCGGCGCCTTCAAGCCGCGATCGAGTCCGTATGCCTTTCAGGGGATGGGCGAAGTGGGACTTGAACTGCTCGCCGAGGTGCGTGCGGAAACGGGAATGCCGATCGTGACCGAAGTGATGGATCCGCGGCAGGTGGAGCTCGTGGCGCGTTACGCCGATGTCCTGCAGATCGGCGCGCGCAACATGCAGAACTTCCCGTTGCTGAGCGAAGTCGGAACGGTGCAGCGCCCGGTGCTGCTCAAGCGTGGGCTGAGTGGCACCATTACCGAACTCCTCATGGCCGCCGAGTATGTGATGGCGCAGGGGAACGGCGATGTGATGCTGTGTGAACGCGGGATCCGCACCTACGAAACGGCCACGCGCAATACGATGGACGTCGCGGCCATTCCGGTGCTCAAGCGCGAGACGCACCTTCCGGTGATCGTGGACCCGAGTCATGCCGGTGGGCGCGCGCATCTCGTGACGCCGCTCGCGCTGGCGGCGATCGCCGCCGGTGCCGATGGCCTGATCGTGGAGGTCCATCCGGATCCCGCGTGTGCGAAGAGCGATGGCGAGCAGAGTCTCACGCCGAACGCGTTCGCGCAGATGATGGACGCGGTGGCGCGCGTGGCCGACGCGGTGGGCCGTGGTGCGCCGTGGCGTCAACCGACGGAGGTGGCATGACGCCCGCCGATGTTCAGGAGCTGGCGAGTGTGCGCGCCGAAATCGAAGCCGTGGATGCGACGATCGTGGCGGCGCTCGCGCAGCGCATGGCGCTCGCTCGGGCGGTGCGGGGGGTGAAGGCGCGCGCGGGGCAGCCGGTGCTGGATCCCGCGCGTGAGGCGGATGTGGTGGCGCGGGTGGGCGCCCGTGCGCGGGCCGCGGGACTGCCGGAAGACGACGTCCGGGCACTGTACTGGCACATCATGGCGATGGCGCGCCGGACGCAGCTGTCTATTCCAAAATCCGAGTAGCAGTCTCATCGGTACGTCTCGTCCCAATATTGAACTTTTATTCATGGAGACGCACCGTTGAGTCGCACGCGGCTGGGCCTCTTGCCCAGCCATCGACTCGGAGGCGCAATGCAGGGCGGACATCGGATGCAGCGACTGCTGGGAACCGTCTTGCTCGTAGCGGCGGCGATGCCCCTGCGGGCGCAGAGTACGGCGGCCAAGCGCGACACCACGAAGGCGTCGGTGAAGGCGCCGAGCACCGCGCCGACCAAAGCGCCGGCGGCCACGACCGCGAAGCCCAGCAGCACGACGGCGAAGCCGGCAACGACGACGGCGAAGCCCGGTAGCACGACTGCCAAGCCGGCAACGACGGCGCCCACGTCGGCGCCCACGGCCACGCGGTCCGCGCCCTCGACCCGTGCCGCGACCTCGCATGCCCCAATCGGGAAGCCGGCACCGTTCGACGAAGGCGGCTCGGCGTTGTACGGTGGACTCGCCGCCGCGTCGCTGTCATTCAATGCCGGCCCCATGGCCGGCTTCGCCTGGCGGAGGCCGTTGGTGGCGGCGCCCCTGTCGCTGCGCGCGGATGTCGCCGGCTCGTATCACACCCAACCCACCACGGTGAGTGGCCTCAAGGCCGCCACGCTCATCCATGCGGGCGCCAGTGCCGGACTCGAGCTGACGATGCGCCGCGGGCCGGGGATGCGGCCATATGTCGGCGGGGCGGTGGGGCTCTATCGCTTCCAGGCGAGCGGTTTGGCGGGCAAGGCCGCCATCAACGCCGGTGACATCTTCGCCTCGACAACGGATGTGGCGGGGATCGCGACGCTCGGCGTGCGACTGAACGCGCGCCTGTTTGTCGAAGGCCGCTACATCACCGTCGGTGACTTCACCTCAATGCCGATCAGCGTGGGGGTCCGATTCTGATGCGACGCCAGCTTGCGGTGGGATTGATGATGCTCGCGACCGCGGTGGCGGCGTGCAGCGGCGGCGACAAGATCGTCGGTGCGAATGGCGAAACCGTGGTGCCAACGACTGCGCTCAACCCGAATGACTCGCTCTTTCTGGTGAACTTCATGAGTGCCGGAGCCTGGGGGCTCATGAAGCAGATGCGCGGCATCGCGAACATGCAGGTGACGGGATTTGGCAGCACACGGCCGGCCTGCACGCCACAGGCGATCATCGGTGGGCTCGATGCAAACGGCAACGGCGTCCCGGATGATCAGACGACGACCTATGCCGCCACCAGCTGCAGCTTCCTGAGCGGCGGCGCCAACACGACCGCTTCGGGCTCGTTCCGCCTGCAGGACCTGGGCACGCTCTACGGCTATCGGGTGACGTACAACAACTACGTCCTCACGGCCACGAAGGGGGATTCGGTAATCAGCTCCACGCTGAACGGCAGTGTGGAGTATCGCTATGCGAGCGGTACGAGCGGGTCCTCCGCCGACAACACCACGTTGGTGGTGCGCTCGCAGTCCTCTGCGGGCAGCGTGACGCTGACACGCACCGCCGCCCTGGCGGGCGCATTGACCCCCAGCAGCGGCACGTTCAGCATCGCGACGTACCCTGGAGCCTCAATGACCGTGAACGGCACGCTGAGCATTCAGCTGGCGCTCACGGGGAATGCGGTGCAGGCGGGTTATCCGGCGAACAGCACGTTCAACATTGCCGTTGCCACCAGCACCGCACTGTCGAGTCCGAGCAGTTGCCTCAGCAATCCGGCGTTCACCACCGGCACCCTCACCGGCGTGCTGACGGGGACGTGGCAGGCCAACCTGCGGATGACGTATACGTCGTGCGGGTCGGGGGCGGCGGAGGCGCCGGGGACCAAGCGATAGAACGGCGTATACGTGTTGCGCATACGTGTTGCGCATACGTGTTGCGCATACGTGTTGCGCATACGTGTTGCGCATACGTGGGGCGTATACGTGGGGCGTATACGTGGGGCGTATACGTGGGGCGGGAACGGCGGGTGGCTCGAACGGCCGTTAGCCGATGGGTTTGCGCCTGGCTTGGGGTACGACGGCTTTGCCGAGCGTTCCGCGATCGCTGCCGAACCAGATCGTATGGGTGGTCTTGTCGTAGACCATATGCCGCACCGTGTTCGGGGCGGCGGGGCCGAGTTTGGTTTCGCCGAAAAAGGTGTTCGTTGTGGGATCGAAGCCGATCAGCTTGTTGGGCTGGCTGCCGGTCTCCACGAACCAGAGGCGGTCGTACTCGTCCACCGTCATCGCGTAGGGGAGTGACGTGCCGCCGCCGGGCATGGGCCATTCCTTGACCATGCCGCTCGTGGGATCGAGGCGGCCGAGGTAGCCGCGTGAGTAGTCGCCGTACCAGATGGCGCCATCGCTCGTAAGGGCGATCCGGCGAGGGCGGGCGCGTTCGTCGGGTAACGGGTACTCGCGCACGCGCAGGCTCACGGGATCGATCGTACCGATCTTGTTGGTGCCGAAGAGATCAAACCACGGGCGGCCACGCTTGTCGATCACGATGCCGTAGGGGCGGCTCTTGGGGGTGGGCATCGTGGCGAGTCGGACCTCACCGGTACTCTTGGTGAGATGCCCGACCATGTTGCTGTTCTGCAGCGTGAACCAGAGGTTTCCCTGCGCATCGAACGCGATCGTGTGCGGGTCCCTGGCCTCGGCTGTGGGCATGGGGTACGTCGTGATCTTCCCCGTCTTGCCGTCGATGCGGCCGATCGTGCCGTTGCGGTTGCCGGTGAACCATGCGTCGCCCTGCGGGTCCACGTTCACCGTGTGGGGATTCGTGCCGGGCTCGATTTCGAAGCGCTCGAACTTCTGCGTCTTCTGATCGAAGCGCGCGACATAGTTGCCTTCCTGGCCGACAAACCAGATGCGTCCCTGCGCGTCCACACTGGGATCACGCGGGCGCGTCTCGGCGCCCCAGGGCACGTTCCACTCCGTGAGGGCGACGGTATCGGCCTTGGTGCTCTGGGCCGCGAGCGCGGCTGGCACGAGGAATGGCAGCAGGGGAAGCAGGCGACGCGTCATGCGGCGGGTTCTCCAGGGGCGGGAAGCGGGAGCCGGACTTCGAACGTGGCACCACCGGCGGTGTCGAGCAAGCTGATGCGCCCACCGTGCGCGTGGGCGATGGCTTCGGCGATGGCGAGCCCGAGCCCGGCGCCACTGCGCGCGCGGGACTCGGCGCTGTCGTCGCCGTGCACAAAGCGCTGAAAGAGCCGCGGGCGCAGCGACGGCGGCACGCCGGGCCCGTCATCGCTCACCAGCAGGCGCGCCTCACGCCCGTCACGCGCGACCGACACGCGTACGGTGGTGTGTGGCGGTGCGTGTTTGAGCGCGTTGTCGAGCAGGTTGAGCAGCAAGCGCCCGAGCAGCGCCTCGTCGCCGCTCACCGTGATGGCGAGCTCCGGCGCCTCGGCAGTGACGGTCACGTGGCGTGACTCGGTGAGCGAGCGCATGCGACGAATGGCATCGAGCACCAGTTCATCGAGTGCGACGGGACGTCGTGCCACCGTGCTGCGGCCGGCATCGACGCGGGCGAGCAGGAAGAGATCATCGACGATCTGCGTGAGGTGCACGGACTCGTCACGAATGACCGTGAGGGCCTCGCGGTACTCCGCCTCACTCCGCGACTGGCGCCGCAGCGTCACATCCGCTTCACCGCGAATGATCGCAATGGGCGTCCGCAATTCGTGGGAGGCATCGGCCACGAACTGCCGCTGGGTACTGAAGGCGAGCCCGACGCGGGCGAGCAGCTCGTTGATGATGGTGGCGAGGCGCCCGAGTTCGTCGTGCGGATTCACCACCGGCAACCGTTCGTCGAGATTGGCCGCCGAGATGAGCGCCGTGCGCGCATTGATCGCTTCGAGTGGCGCGAGGCTGCGCCGCGCGAGCGCAAAGCCGGCGACGAGTGACGCCAGCAGAAAGATCGGAATGGCGAGCAACAGCGTGGTGCGTACCTGGCGCAGCAGCAGCACATCCTCGCTTTCCGGACGCACGGCCACCACAAGCAACGTCGGCTCGCCCACCATGGCGGCGGAGAAGGGGCGGAGGCGCACGACGGCGGCCCGCGCGGGATCGTTGCCCAGGCGGATGGCGCGTACGAGCACGGTCGTATCGGCGATCTGGCCGGCTCGCGCGAGACCGCGCATCTCATCCATCACCCGGCGGACCGACGGTGGAATGACGACCGGCGCCTCGTCGCGCGCGCCCTCGCGAATCTCCGCCATGGCGCCTTCGCGTTCCTGCCGCGGCTGGCGCGCGGCCATCACCTGCTCGGCTTCGTCGGCAATGAAGATGTCGAGATCACCGGCGCGCAGCTCGCGCAGGACGGCCTGTTCGGTGGCCCCTCGCTCCTTCTCCACCTCGCCGCGATCGAGCAGCGCCTGCTGACCGGCGCGTACCGCCCCCGCCACGGCGCGCGCCGACTCGCGCACGCTCGTGACACTGCGATTCTGCAGCACCTCGGTGAGTGTGAGCCACGCGGCGCCGGCAAAGATGCACAGCGCGAGCGCGAGCACGCTCGAATTCCAGAGCGTGAGGCGTTGGAGAATGCTGGCGCGCAGCGGCACGTGGATTACGTCGCGCCCGGCGCTGTGGCCGACAGCATGTAGCCGGCGCCGCGCTTGGTGTGCAGTAGGGGCGTCCAGGGCTCACGATCGATCTTCCCACGGAGGCGGTTCATGTAGACCTCCACCGCATTGGTGAAGGGATCGTGATTGTCGTCCCACACGTGGGCCACGATTTCGGTGCGCGGTACGATGCGATCGACGTTGCGGGCGAGCAGTTCGAGGAGGGCGAACTCCTTCGCGGTGAGCACGATCGACTCACCATCACGCGTCACGGCCTGCGAGTTGAGATCGATGGCGAGATCGGCCACCGTGACGCGCGAGGCCTGCAGCTGTTCGGGGCGACGGAGCAGCGCGCGGACGCGCGCGAGGAGCTCGCCAAAGTCGAAGGGCTTGGTGAGATAGTCATCGGCGCCCGCGTCGAGCCCCATGATCCGATCGGGGACGGCATCGCGCGCGGTCAGCATGAGCACCGGGGTCCGGATGCCCCGCGACCGGAGCGCCTGCACCACCCCAAAGCCATCGAGCCCGGGGAGCATCACGTCGAGGACGATGGCATCGTAGCGATTCATCGCGGTCTGGGAGAGGGCCCGCGGGCCGTCCTCGGCGACGTCCACCGCATAGGCGTCTTCGCGCAGCCCGCGTGCCACCAGGGCGGCAAGTTTCGGGTCATCTTCGACGACGAGGAGGCGCATGATCCGGGGGACGAAAATTCCTGAATGGCTGTTAGGTTGGCGTCAGGTACGCCCAAATAGGTTCACCCCCGTATCATCGCTGCGCCAACCCAGGGGCGGGACCCGAAGCAAGCGTACGGTGATATCGAAACGGCGTGTCCGGAGCAATCCGGCGCGCCGTTTCGCCATTCCGGCGGGTTCCGTTAGCGCACCCTTAGCGTACGCGTCGGGGTGCCGGTCTGATGGGCGCCGCGGGTCCGCTTTTTCTCCTCAGGGCGCCGGCGGAACCAGCTGGCCACGAGATAGAACTCGTCGAGATCGTGGGTGGGGACGTCCGCGCCGGTCGGATCGAGCCCGCCATAGATGCGCTGCACGAGGGCGTCGAAGGCCTCCTGCTCCTCGTCGGTCCGCGGCGCCGGGACTTCGGCCCGCACGGTCCCGCGGCGGATCAGATAGACCCACTCGCGGTCCGTATGCGGGTCCCAGGCGTGATACCGGAAGGTCAGCCGGTCCACGTTGGCGTGGAAGTGCTGCAGCCGCTCGTGGAGCCATCGGACCAGCGCGAGCCGATCCCGCAGCACCCCGGCCCGCTCGAACGCGAGCGAGGCAGCGGCCTCGGTCATGGCGTGCTCCAGCTGCCGGACCGGCCCATCACTGTGGCCTTCCAGAAACGCCCGGAGCTCCTCAGCGGCCGCGCGATACGCGGCGGGCTCGCCCTCCCCGATACAGGGGCCGGCGCAGGTGCCCAGATCGTGACGCAGGCACCCGGGGGCCCGGGTGCGGCCGCCGCGCCGCGGGTTCTCCGCGTGAAACCACAGCGGGGACCGCCGGCGCGTGGCCGGCGCACCGGCGACCTCGAGATCATCCATGGTGCAATCACGAAGGCCGGTGGCCTCGGCGAGGGCGCGAACGGCATCGCGCAGCTGCGCGACCCGTCGGAAGGGGCCGAAGAGTGCAATGGCCCGCGGATCGTCGGAGCGCTGCACGACGCGCAAGCCCGGCACATGCCCCCCGGTTAGCGCCACGTAGGCGCGCGGCCACTCATCGAGCACCATCATGGCGTTGAACGGCGGCCGGTACTGCTTGATGAGCCGCAATTCGCGCAGCAGGGCACCGAACTCGGTGTTCGTGTACTCCCACTCGATCTGGAACGCATGCCGCAGAATGCGTGCGGCCTTGTTGCGACGCCCCTTCGCGCGGAAGTAGCTCAGGAGGCGCGTCCGCAGCACCCGACTCTGCCCGACATACAGCACCGTCCCGGTGGGCCCGAGCATGCGATAGACGCCGGGGCGATTCTGACACCCCTCACGCACGAGCGCGCGCAATTGCTTGCGATGCGCGGGGGTGCTTTGCGGGGGGCGGCCGTGACGGGGCTGCTCCGGCGACGTGCTCATGCTCCCGAAAATAGCCGGAAGGCCTGAGCCATGGGTGGTGAGGTGTGCGGGAACTGATCACATCCAAGGCATTCATGGGATCCGAGGCATTCGAGAATCCTTGCCCGTTCGACTCGGATGGCTTGGGTCGCCTCGGATGTCTTCTATGAGAAAGGCCAACTAGTCAAGGCCACCGTGGTGGCCTCGCGGCTGGGTCCTGCGCGAGAATCGGTG
>JAIEMN010000067.1 GCA_019752115.1 Gemmatimonadaceae bacterium | reverse complement strand
GGTTCCGTTTCATGAACTGCCTCCCGCTCCAACCTAGGGTGAGGAACTAGTCCACGAAATCGGGTCAACTCCACCCCCCGTATACGCCGCATGTATACGCTGTTCGTATACGCCGTTCGTCTGCGCAGTCCATCCACCCCGCTACTTCCTCAAAGGCACCACCCGATAAAGCCCCCCCGTCGCCGAATTCTCGATCAGCCACAGCGCCCCATCCGGCGCCACCGCCTGATCGCGAATCTGCTTCCCGACGTCCCACCGTTCCGCCGTCGCGGCGCCGCCCTTGCCGTCGAAGACGATGCGCGTGAGCGACTTCGAGGCGAGGCCGCCGATGAGCGCGGAGCCGTTCCACTGGCGAAACATCTTGCCCTGGTAGAACGTGAGGCTGCCCGGTGCAATGACGGGCGTCCAGTAGATCACGGGCTTTTGCAGGTCGGCACGCGTATCGGGGCTCGGGATCGGTACCCCATTGTAGTTCGTCGCGTAGCTCACGAGCGGCCACCCGTAGTTCTTGCCGGGCTCAACGAGATTGAGCTCGTCGCCACCGCGCGGGCCGTGCTCCACTTCCCAGAGGCGGCCGTCGGGGCCGAAGGCAAGGCCATACGGCGTGCGGAAGCCGCTCGCCCACGTTTCTGACGGCGTCAGGTTCGGGCCGGGGAACGAATACGTGTAGACCGTCGGCGCCGTCTTGGCGAGCTCGGTGTCGCGCGGCGGGTTGATGATGTCGAGCGTGGGCGCACCGGTCTTCCCCGCCTGCGGATTCCCCGGCGCTGGCTTTCCGTCGAGCGTGAGGCGGAGAATCTTGCCCAACGGGGAGTTCGGATCCTGCGCCGGCGTCATGCGCTGACGGTCGCCCACCGCGAGATACAGGAACTGCTTGTCCTTCGAGAACGCGACCGCCGCGCCGAACTGTCCGCCGCGACCGCGCGCACCGTCGCGCCAGATGACCTGCAGGTTGTCGAGACTCGCCGTCCCCGTGCCCAGCGTGAGGGTGGCCCGCGCCAGCGCCAGACTCGAGCCGCCATCGCCCGGCTCCGAGTACGTGAGATAGACCTGCTTGTCGCTGGCGTAGTTGGGCGACAGGTAGATCCCAAGCATGCCGCCCTGACCCTGCGCAAGCACCGCCGGCACGTTGGCGACCGGCGTCTTCTCGCCCGTCTGCGTCACGAGCCACACCGGGCCCACCTTTTCGGTGATGAGCATCCGCCCGTCGGGCAGGAAGGCGATGCGCCACGGCAGGTTGAACGTGGCGACCTGCGTCATGGTGAACGGCAGGCTCGCTTCCGGCTTCTGAGTCCCGGCGTTGACCGGGCTGGCGGCCGCCTGCGCATGGGCCGCAGCACGCGGCACCGCGAGCGAGGAAGCAATCCCTACAGCGCTGAGAGACAGCAGCACCAACGTGGGGCGGGACGGGCGAATCATGAGCGCGTTGGCAAGAGCGATGGGAGGCAGAGGCCCAGAAGGGCCAGCACTGAAAGAAAGCCCGTCGGCGCGCGCCTTGCCACCGGCCCACCCCACGCCGAATTTCGGGGCGCACACTCCGTCCCCCCTCCTGCCGGAGCCGGTCGCCCATGAGTCAGCGCGTCATCAAGAGTCCCCGCCCCGACGTCCACATTCCCGATTCGGCCTTCGTGCCATTCGTCCTCGGCCGCGTCGACGAATTCGCCGATCAGCCGGCGTTCATCTGCGCCGTGACCGGCAAGACGTATACGTATCGTGGGCTACGAGACGCGGTACACACGGTCGCGGCAGGGCTGCACGCGCACGGCGTCCGCAAGGGCGACGTCGTGGGAATGGTCTGCCCCAATGTTCCTGACTTCGCCGTGGTGTTCTTCGCGACGTCGATGATCGGCGCCATTCCGAGCACGGTGAATCCCATCGCAACCGCCGAGGAGATCGGCGCGCAGTTCGCGGACTCGGAAGCGATCATGATCGTGACGATCCCCGACCTGTTCGACAAGTGCGAAGCCGCGTCGCGCCTGGCGGGCACCGTCAAGGAGATCGTCGTGCTGGGCGAACACGAGGGCGCGACGCCGTACAAGAACCTCTGGGCCTACGGCAGTGAACCGCCGGCGGTCGAGATCGACCCCATGAACGATCTCACCGCGCTGCCGTACTCCAGCGGGACGTCCGGCGTGCCCAAGGGGGTGATGCTCACGCATCGCAACGTCGTGGCGAATCTCTGCCAGATCGACGACATCACCGGCGTAATGCAGTCCGGTGATCATGTGCTGGGCGTGTTGCCGTTCTTCCACATCTACGGCATGGTGGTCGTGATGGGCGGTGCCCTCCGGCAGGGCGCGTGCGTGGTGACGCTGCCGCGCTTCGACCTGGAGCAGGTTCTCAAGGTCATGCAGGATCATCGCATCGCCTTCGCCAACGTCGTACCGCCCATCGTGCTGGCGTTTGCCAAGCACCCGGTCGTCGCCAACTACGATCTGTCCAATCTCCGTTACCTCTTCAGCGGCGCGGCCCCGCTGGGGGCGGACCTCGCCGACGCCTGCGAGAAGCGGCTGGGGATTCGTGTGCGCCAGGGGTACGGGCTCACCGAAACCAGCCCGGTCTCGCACTTCCATCCCATGGGCGATGACCGGGTCGAACTCGACTCCGTGGGGCCGTCGGCGCCGAACACCGAGTGCCGCCTCGTAGACTCGGATACCGGCGAGGATGTGCCGTACGGTGAGCGCGGCGAAGTCTGGATCCGCGGCCCGCAGGTCATGAAGGGCTACTTCAACAAGCCCGAGGCCACCGCCGCCTGCATGACGCCCGACGGCTGGTTCAAGACCGGCGACGTGGCGGTGGTGGACGAGCACGGCTGGTACAAGATCGTCGACCGCGTGAAGGAGCTGATCAAGTACAAGGGGCTGCAGGTGGCGCCCGCCGAACTGGAAGCCCACCTCCTCGGCAACCCGGCCATCGCCGATGCCGCCGTGATCCCCGTTCCCGATGACGAGGCCGGTGAGGTCCCCAAGGCGTTCGTGGTCGCCCGGGTACCGATCAGTGCCGAAGAGGTCATGCAGTACGTGGCCGACCGCGTCTCGCCGTACAAGAAGGTGCGGCAGGTCGAGTTTGTGGATACGATTCCCAAGTCGCCGTCGGGCAAGATCCTGCGGCGCCTGCTCGTGGACCGCGAGCGGCAGAAGCGTGCAGCCTCGTCCCCATCCTGACATTCACCAACCCCATGGCAGCGTCTCGTCTCGGTATCGGTTTCGTCGGCTCGGGCTTCAATGCCCGCTTCCACATGCAGGGCTTCCGTTATGTGCGCGACGCCGACGTGCTTGGCGTGTGGAGCCCCAACCAGAAGAACGCCGCCGCCGCGGCTCGCTACGCGCGCGAGCTCGAGGTGGGCGACGCGAAGGCGTACAAGAGCATCACCGACATGGTGGCCGATCCGGCCATCGATGCGATCTGGCTGAACGGACCGAATCAGGCGCGCATCGAGAACGTCGAGGAAATCTGCGACGCGGTGAAGTCGGGGAAGGGCACGCTCAAGGGCATCGCCTGCGAAAAGCCGCTCGCGCGCACCGTGGCGGAGGCGAAGCAGGTGATCAAGCTGGTCGAGAGCGCCGGCATCATGCATGGCTATCTCGAGAATCAGTACTTCTCGCCGCAGGTCGCGGTGGGCCATGACCTGCTTTGGCGCCGCGGTGCCGGTACCACCGGCGCGCCGTATCTGGCGCGTGCCGCCGAAGAGCACAGTGGCCCGCATGCGCCGTGGTTCTGGAACGGCAAGCTGCAGGGCGGCGGCGTGCTCAACGACATGATGTGCCACTCGTCGCTGGTGGTGCGCCAGCTGCTCTCCCCGCCGGGCGCGCCGCTGTCGAACCTCAAGGTCAAGCGTGTCACGGGCCACATCGCGAGCCTCAAGTGGTCGCGCAAGGAGTACGCGGCACAGCTCAAGAAGACCACCGGCGTGGACTACACCAAGACGCCGAGTGAAGACTTCGCGAGCGTGAACATCGAGTTCGAAACGCCGGAAGGGCGCACGGTGATCGGTGAGGCGACCACGAGCTGGAGCTTCGTCGGCCCCGGCCTGCGCCTCTCGGCCGAGCTGCTCGGCCCGGAATACTCGATGCGCTGGAACACGCTCGAGAGCGGCCTCGATCTCTTCTTCTCACGCGCCGTGAAGGGGCGGGTCGGTGAGGATCTCGTCGAGAAGCAGAACGCCGAAATCGGCCAGATGCCCGTCGTGGTGAACGAGGCCATCGCCTACGGCTATGAAGCCGAAGACCGCCACTTCGTACGCGCCTTCCTCGGCAAGGAGAAGCCGCTGCTCACGTTCCATGACGGTCTCGACATCGTGCGCATTCTGATGCACGCCTACAAGAGCGCCGAGCTCGGGAAGACGCTCGACTACAAGGAGAATGGCGTGGACAAGTTCGTGCCGGCGGTAGCCCAGGGCACTTGGAACCCATAACCAACCCACGACCCACAACCAAAAACCCGGAACTCTAAACTGATCAGTCTAGGGTTCCGGGTTGTATGTTTGGGGTTGTGTGTTGTAGGGTTCTCAGTCGCTCAATCCAATGCTTCTTCCAGCAATCCCGCAATCCGCGGCCGCGCCTCGGGCGCCGCGCCGCAACCTCGTCCGCAGCATGCTGCTCGGTGGTGCCATCGGGGCGTCACTCGCCATGCTCGGCTTCTGGATTGGCTCACGCTTCGCGAGCCTGTACGTCCTCGCCTCGCTGCGGGAGCTGCCAAGGAACGGTTGGGCGCTCTCGAGCGCGGCCTTAATCGCGTGGTTCCTCTCAACGTTGATTCATGAATTGGGCCACATCGCTGCCGGCGTGACGCAAGGCTTCCGATTCCAGCTGCTGGTAGTTGGGCCGTTCGCGGTGCAGCGCGACGGGCTGACCGATCGCATTCGCCTGGGGTGGAACCGGCAGTTTGAGCTCGCCGGCGGCGTCGCGGCGACACTCCCCGACAGCGACGAACGCCTGTCGTCACGAATGCGTTGGATGGTGATCGCCGGCCCGGTGGCGAGTGTGCTGCTGACCGTGCTGGCCGCGTGGTGGTGGTGGCATGCGCCCTCAGGGTGGGGGGGCGCCGTGCGATTTTTCACGGCGGTCATCGCCGCGGGCACCGGGATCGCCACGCTGATCCCGATGGACAATGGCAGCTTCGTGACCGACGGCAAGCGCTTCCTGCAGCTAGGCCGTGACGACGAGCGGGCGCGCCGCGACACCGCGCGTTTGGTCCTTTTTGTTCGTGAGCAGTCCGGCCTGCGCCTGCGCGATGAACCGGGCACCCGCATCGCCTCCCTGCTTGAACCGGCCGACGCCTCGCTTGGTGAAGTGGGGAGTCGCCTGGTTGCCGCCGCGTGGCTAGTCGACCACGGTGCGTACGACGAAGCGGAGCAGCATCTCGCTCGCGCCGCAGCGATCGCCGATGGCCTGCCGTTTTACATGGCCGCCGCCGTCGCCATCGAGCGCGCTCGCCTTGTGGCACAGTTCGCGCGCAATGGCGCGGCCGCGCGCGCGTTGCTCGCGCCACACGCCAAGGCGATGGCGCGGGCGCCGAAGATCATCCGCCAACAGCTCGACGCGGCCCTGGCGCTCGCCGACGGCGATGCCGAAATGGCGCATCGTCTCGCCACGGAAGCCATGCAGCTGCTACAGTCGTCACCCAATGCGCGCACCGGCAACAGTCAATGGGCGCTGGCGCGCCTCGCGGAGATCGAGGCGGCGAGTCGCGAAACCCAGGACGTTGCGCTCTAGGGCGTGATCTTCTGCGAATCCAACCGCCGATAATTCACATCCAGTGCCTCAAGCCGCTTGAGGTGCTGCGGCAACCGCTGCATGAAGTTGCCGAAGTCCTTGCGCGCCTTCGGGCTCCAAAGCCCCTCGCTGAGCGCGGTGAGCCGCGGGTAGGTCATGTACTCCACATGCTTGGCGTCGAGGATGTACTCCGTCCACACCTGTGCCTGCGCGCCGAGGATGTGCTTGGCCTGATCGGCGCTCAGTTCGCCGGGAATGGGCTCGAAGCTGTAGGCACTGTCGATGGGGGTGAAGCCACCGATCGCGAGCGGCTCGCTGGCCCGATCTCGGCTCTGGTAGTGATCGAAGTACGTATGGCTACCAGGCGCCATCACCACGTCGTGATTGGCTTTCGCGGCCGCGATGCCACCGGCCATGCCGCGCCAACTCATGACCGTCGCGCCTTCGGCCAGGCCGCCCTCGAGGATCTCATCCCAGCCGATCAGACGACGCCCTTTCTTGGTGAGGAAGGTGTCCATCTGGCGAATGAACCAGCTCTGCAGCTCGTGCTCGTCCTTGAGGCCGAGCTCCTTGATGCGGGCCTGGATGGCCGGGTTGGCCTTCCACTGGTCCTTGATCGCCTCGTCGCCGCCGATGTGAATCCACGGGCTCGGGAAGAGATCCAGCACTTCGCTCAGCACATCCTGCATGAACGCCACGTTGGCGTCGGTCGGATTGATGATGAACGGGCTCACACCCCACACCTGCAGGACACCGGGGTTGGGCGCCGTGTCGGGAGAACTCGAGAGCTGCGGATACGCGTAGACGGCCGCCTGGGAGTGCCCCGGCATCTCGATCTCGGGGACCACCGTGATCATGCGCTCGGCGGCATAGGCCACGACTTCGCGAATGTCGTCCTGCGTGAAGAACCCGCAGTGCTTCTTGCCGTCAAAGACGCGCTTCTTCGGGTCGGCGACATACGGGCCCACCAGCGTCTGGTCGCGGCAGGAGCCCACTTCGGTGAGGCGCGGATACTTCTTGATCTCGATGCGCCATCCCTGGTCTTCGGTGAGATGCCAGTGGAAGCGGTTGAGCTTATGCCGCGCGAGCAGATCGACGTACTTCTTGACGAACTCCTTCGGCATGAAGTGGCGCCCGACATCCAGATGCGCGCCGCGCCACGAGAACCGGGGGGCGTCTTCGATGTGCACCGCTGGGATCGTCCACTGCACCTTGGGCATCGGGGCGTCGCGGAAGATCTCGGGCGGGAGCAGCTGCTTGAGCGTCTCGAGACCGTAGAAGGCGCCCGCTTCACCGGTCGCGGTGATCACGACACCCGTGGCGGAGGCATCGAGCGTGTAGGCTTCGGGGCCCATGCCGGGCTTCTGCCGCAGCACGATCCCCGCCGGTGCCGGTCCCGTCGTGATGCGCAGGTCGAACCCGGTCGGATTTGCGATGTCACGCACGAAGCGATGGGCCACGTGATCGAATGCCGCCGGCGCTGACACTGCCGTGCGTGCCGTGAGCGTGTAGCTCCCCGTCTTCGGCGTCAGGACGCTCGGCCGTGGGATTACGGCATAGCGGCTCGTCTCGGGCGTGGGGAGCTGCGCCGACGCGGTAGTCGTGCCGACGACGGCAGCGAGAAGCAGGGCAGGGACGGGCAGACGCATGAGCGACTCGCAGGAGCAATGCCGGAGGAAATGCACAACGCCGCCCTCAGGCGGCGTTGTGAAGGGTCGAGACAAGTGCGCGAATGATCTCGGGATCGGTGCCGCGCGCGTGCACTTCGCGGAGTGGCGCCTGCGTGAGCAGCGCCCGCACGTGGTCCGCCCGAATGCCGCCGCCAGCCAGCACCGTCAGCCGTTCGCCGGCGCGATGCTGCAGCGCCGACAGCCGCGGAGCGCCTTCGAGCGCCGTACGCTGCGCGCCGCTGGTGAGCACGTAGTCCACCCCCAGGAGCAGCATGAGGTCGAGCGCCAGCATCTGGTCGACGATGGAATCGAAGGCCCGATGAAACGTGACCTTGAGCGGACGCGCGAGCTCCACGAATTCGGCCAGCTGCTGCGTGTGCAGCGTGCTGTTGGCCTGAAGTGGGCCCACCACGATGCCATCGACCCCCAGCTGGCGCATCGTGATGATGTCGTTCCGCATGACGTCGAGCTCGTCGTCGTCGTACAGAAAGTCGCGCGTGTGCGGGCGGATCATGACATGCAGCGGGATGCGCAGTTCATCGCGCACGCGCGCCACGAGGCCCAGCGACGGCGTCGTGCCACCATCGCCGGGGCCACAGAGTTCGACACGGCCCGCGCCATATTCCTGGGCACGGCGGGCGGTGAGGACGGAGTCGCAGCACGCCTCGACGAGGGGCACCGGAGAGGCCACGGCACTGCCGCCGCGACCGGTCAAGCGAGGAGCCGTCATTTAAGCGGTCGCGTTGGCGCGCACTGGCGCCGGGCGGAAGAGGAAGAGGAACACCGCGAACACCACCAGCGCACCGATTGCCGCGGTCTGCCACACCTGCAGCCAGTCATGCGCGGCGGTACCAGCGGCCGTGGTGGAGGCGTAGCGGCTCACGACGGAGCCCGAGACCGAGGCGCCTACGAAATAGCCCACGCCATTCGTGACGAGGTTGAGAAACCCCTGCGCGGCCGCGCGCACCTTGGGGCCGGCGACTTCGTCGGTGTAGATCTGACCGGCCACGAAGAAGAAGTCGTAGCAGACACCGTGGAGCAGAATGCCCGCGTAGATCAGCGCCATGCCACCGCTCGCGTCGCCGCGGCTGAAGGCGAAGTACCGGAGCCCCCAGGCGAGCATGCCGGTGAGCATGATCCACTTGATGCCGAGCTTGCGCAGCGCGAACGGGAGCAGGAGCATGAAGCCCACTTCCGACGCCTGGCCGAAGGACATGATCCCCGCCGCGTTCGGGACGCCGATCTCGTTCATGAACGGATTGGCGAACGCGTAGTAGAACTGCAGCGGAATGCACAGCAGGAACGAGCCGAGCGTGAAGATCACGAAGTCCGGGCGCTTGAGCAGCTGCAGTGCATCGAGCCCCAGCGCGTCACGCACGCTGAAGGGCGCGCCCGCCGCGCGCGGGGGCGTGTGCGGGAGCATCAGCGCAAAGAGCGCGAGCGCCGCCGAGCCAGCCGCCGAGATCTGCATCGGCAGCGCCAGCTTGTCGGCCTTGAGCACGAAGCCAACCAGAATGCCCGACGCCACGATCCACCCCACGGTCCCGAACACGCGAATGATCGGAAAATCGCGCGTCGAGTCGGAGACGTTGTGGAGAGAGATCGAGTTCGTGAGCGACAGCGTCGGCATGTAGCAGAACGCGTACGCCAGCAGCAGCGGGTAGAACGTGCCGAACGTGGTCTGCGTGGACATCAGGTACATCAGCACCGCGCCGAGCGCGTGCAGGATCGCCAGCAGCTTTTCACTGGCGAAGAAACGGTCGGCCACGATGCCCATGAAGAAGGGCGAGACGATCGCGGCGATCGCGGTGGCCCCGTACGCGCTGCCAATCTGCGTGTCGGTGAAGTGCAGCGTCTGGCCGAGGTAGGTCCCCATGGTGACAAACCACGCGCCCCACACGAAGTACTGCAGGAACATCATCGCCGACAACCGCGCCTTCGTTCCCATTACGGCAGCTCCTTGATGCGCACGTTCCGGAAGGCCACGCGGTTGCCGTGGTCCTGCAGGGCGATCTGCCCCGACCTGGCGCGCCCGTAGAACGGCGCGTTCGCAAACTTGCTCTTGGCGCGGCGCGCCTCCCAATCGGCAGAGCCGAGCTCGTACGACACCATCTTGGTGCCGTTCAGCCAGTGCTCCACGTGCGTGCCGTTCACCACGAGCCGCGCCGCATTCCACTCGTTCGCCGGCTTCACCGCGCCGCGGGGCGCCTCGTTGAGCGCATAGTTCGCTCCCGCCGAGGTGAGCGGATTCTTGCCGTCCGGATGTTTGGCGTCGTCGAGGATCTGCATCTCCGGCCCGGTGCGATACGACCACGACGTATCGGCCTTCGGATCGATGCGATAGATCACGCCGCTATTGCCGCCCGGCGGCACCTTCCACTCGAGTTCGAGTTCGAAGTTGGTGTAGTAGCGGTCACTCGTGAGGTCGCCACCGTTTCCGATGCGGACCAAGGTGCCGTCTTCGAAGCTCCACCCCGTGGGCGTCTTGCTCGGCGTGGCAAAGTTGTGCCAGCCGCTGAGCGAGCTGTTGGCGAAAAGCGTGACCCACTGGCCCGTGCGCGCCGCCGGGCGCGAGGCGGAGGCGGCGCGGGATGGCGCGCCGGTGGTTCCGCCGCCCGATGCACAGGCACCGAGGGCAAGGGTCAGGGTGAGCGGCAGCAGCGCGCCCCGGAGACCGGGGGCACGCCGGCGCTCGAAGCCGGGATGGTCAGGCGTCATAACGGGGGGAGGGGGAGTGCGGGGGCCCTCGCAATGCTAGGGCTTGGACCAGTCGCACGGAAGGCGCTGCGGGCATGGCATCGGACGTGCAAGCTGAGCCCCCAGAAGTTCTCCCGCTCGATCCCGTAAACGGAGTGGTCATCATGTCACTGCTGTGGACAGCCCTGATCGGTCTCATCGCTGGGGCGCTGGCCAAGGCCATCATGCCCGGGCGCGACCCCGGCGGCATCATCATTACCATGCTGCTGGGCGTCGCCGGCGCGATGCTCGGGACGTTCCTCGGCCGGAGCGTGGGGTGGTATCAGCCGGGCGAAGCCGCCGGACTGATTGCCGCCGTGGTGGGCGCCGTGCTCATCCTGTTCCTGTACCGGGCGATGCGTGGCCGGGGCGCCACCGTGTAAGCACGGGGCCACACGGCCCGCACGGTTTCGGACGGGGGGGCGGCGCGCTAGACTCGAAGGATGACCACCGACGAGCTGCTGCGCTTCCCCCTCGGCCGCTTTCTGCGCCAAGACACATACACGGCCAGCGAACGGGCCGATCACATCGACCGGCTCGCCAGCCAGCCCGCGCGCCTCGCCGCTGCCGTCTCCGGCTTCGTTGATCGCGACTGGGACAGCCCCTATCGCCCGGGCGGCTGGACGGTTCGCCAGCTCGTGCATCACGTCGCCGACAGCCACGTCAACGCCTACATCCGCGTGAAGCTCGGCCTCACCGAAGGCGAGCCGACGATCAAGCCGTACGATCAGGACGCCTGGGTGACACTCGCCGACAGTACGCTGTCACCCCTGGTGTCACTCACCCTGCTCGACGCCACGCACACGCGCCTCGTCGCCGTCCTGCACAGCATGGCCCCCGCCGATTTCGCGCGCACGATCTATCACCCCGAAAACGGTGTGATGACGCTCGATCAGGTCGCCGCGATGTACGCCTGGCACGGCGATCACCACATCAAGCAGCTGGAAAACTACCGCGCCAACCGCTAACCCCCACAGCACGTATACGCCCCTAGCAGTTCAAGGCCTCCCCTCCCAAACCCGCGCCCGCTCCCCCACCGCAATCACCCCATTGCCACCCGGGAGCGAGAACAACGCGTAGAGAATCCGATTGAGCGGATTCGTCTGCGCCACAAACCCGCTGCCGTCATAGCGCAGCACGGTGCCGCTGTCGCCCACCGCGTACACGTCGGTGGGCCCGCGCCCCCAGAGCGCCCGCAGGTCGCGCGTCGTCACCGCCGGCAGCTGCTGCCAGGTGAGCCCATCGAAGCGCAGCGTGGTGCCCGAGTCGCCCACCGCGAAGACGTCATTCGCCCCCGTGCCCCAGATGGCGCGCAGCCGGCGCGTCGTGGGCACCGCCATTGGGGTCCACCGGCCGCCGTCGAAGCGCAGCACGGTGCCCGAGTCGCCGACGACAAACACGTTGGTCGGATCGGTGCCCCAAACGGCGCGCAGAAACCGCGTCGTGCCGCTCGCCTGCGGGGTCCAGCCGGCGCCATTCGAGCGGAGGATCAGCCCCTGTTCGCCGGCCAGGATGTGCTGTCCGCCGCCGCTCCATGCCGCCCGCAGGAGGCGCGTCGTTGGCGGCGCGTCCTTGCGCCACGTGGTGCCATCGTAGCGCAGAATCGTCCCGGTATCCCCCACCGCCACGATGTCGGTCGGGCCGTTGCCGCTGATGGAGAACAGGTCATTCCCCGGTGGCACCGGCTCCGGCACCCAACTTCCGGCGGCGGTGCGTCGCAGGACCGTGCCGCCGAAGCCCACGGCGAAGTACGGCCCGGTCCCGCTGCCGTACACGCCGAGCAATGACGGGTCACTGATCTCGGTCGTGGCCGCAACGCCCGTACCGAGGCCACGCAGTCCCACCACGGTGCCGAACCAGCCGGCGAGCTTGGCCGACCCGTCGGCGCGCAGCGCGAGCGCGCGCAGGTTCTGGCCGTTGCCGATCGACAGGGCGCGCCACGTGGCGCCGTCGAACCACCACGTCGTGCCGTTGTTGCCCACGGCGTAGATGTCGTTGAACGCGCGCCCGCGAATGGCAAACAGATTCGCCGCATTCGGCGTGGGCATGCGGGTCCACGTGATGCCATCGTAGCGCAGCACCGTGCCGCCCACGCCCACGGCGAACACATTGCCCGCACTCGTCCCCCACACGTCAAAGAGCGGCGTGTTGTCGGGCGTCGCGAGCCGCCGCCACGATGTCCCATCGTAACGCAGGATCGTGCCGTTGTTGCCCACGGCGAAGAGCGTGCTGCTGTTGGCGCCCCAGATGCCCCAGAGCTCATCGGCGGCGCCACTCGCCATCACGTCGAGCGAGCTGCCGTTCCAGCGCAGGATGCGCCCCTGATCGCCGGTGATGTACACCTCGTTCGCGGAGAGCCCCCACACTTCGAGCCAGGTACCGCCGCTGAGGGGAGGGGTCACGCGCGTGAACGTGGTACCATTCCCGCGCAGAATGAGCCCCCCCGACCCCACGAGCCAGAGATCGGTCGGCGAGGCGCCCCAGATCCCGACGATCGTTTCCGTTGTGTTGAGCGGGATGAGCTGCCACGCGCCGTCATTCGTGGACTTGAGCAACGTGCCGTTCGGTCCGCCGGCGTAGGCGGTGCCCGCGCCATCATCCCATGCGGCCAGAAACGCTTCATCCGTCAGCCCCGCGCGTATCAGCTGCCATTGCATGAGCGGCGAGACCGCCGGCGTGACCGCGACGGTGCTGATGGCCGAGAGTGCGCCGCCGATGCCGCCCGCACTCGCCGTGATGCGCGCGGTGCCGGGCGCGACGGCGCGCACCACCCCGTTGGTGTCCACGGTGGCAATGCCCGGCGCATCGGAGCGCCAGGTCACCTTCACACTCGCGAGCGGCGCGCCCGTCGAATCACGCCCCTGAACCGTCAGCGGACGTTCCGCGCCGACGGCCAGCGCCAGCGTGACCGGTTGCACGGCCAGCGAGGCGAGCCGCGGATTGGCCGGCAGGACCGGCCTGGTCGGGTGGTCGGAGCAGGCGCTCACCAGCAGGAGCGCCACGGCGGTCACCAGGATTCGCAGCATGACTCGCAGGCTAGCGACTCCGTCCGGCTGGCCGCAATGGTCCGGCGCGCGGTAGCTTTGCCGCATGTCTCTCTCGTATGCACTACGCCGGCCGCGCCCGACGCGCGCCGCGGCGGTCGCCTCCCGTCTTGCTGGGCAGCTGGCCGCCGCGCTGCTCGTCCCCGCCGCCCTCGCCGCCCAGCGCGGCGTTCCGCGCACCTCGCCACCGGCGCCCGAGAGCGAGGTCTATCTCGTCCCGCTGGTCCTGCGTGGTGACACCGTCAAGACGGGGGTGCCGCTCAACCTCACGCGTCGCGCGGGCTATGACAATCAGCCCGCGTTCGCGCGCGACAGCCGCTCGATCTTCTACACCGCCACCCGCACGGCGCAGCCTGGTACGCCGGGGGGGACGCAGAGCGACATCTATCGCCTCGACCTCTCGACCGGTCTGACCAACCCGGTGTGGCACACCGATCCCGAGAGCGAGTACTCGGCGTTCCCGTCGCTCGACGACAAGGCGATTCACGTGATCCGGGTGGAGCGCGACTCCATCCAGCGCCTGTGGCGCGTCCCGCTCAGTGGCGGCGAGCCGTCGGTGCTGTTTCCGGACATCAAGCCCGTGGGGTACTTCGCGCAGCCCAACGACACCACCTTCGCGCTCTTCGTGCTTGGCACGCCCGCCACGCTGCAGCTCGCGCACACCACGACCGGCCGCGGGGAGGTGCTCGCGCGCGACATTGGCCGCTCCCTGCATCGCATTCCCGGTACGAACGCCGTGAGCTTCGTGCAGAAGGGGGCGACGCCGTGGAAGGTCATGCGCCTCGATCCGGACACCAAGGCGATGACCGAACTCGTCGCCCTGCCGGCCGGCACCGAAGATGTGGCCTGGGCCGACAGCACCACGTTGCTCGCCGGTAGCGGCACCACGCTGCTCGCGTGGAAGCGGGGGAGCGGTAGCGACGCGACGGCGTGGCAGAGGGTCGCCGACTACGGCTTTGCGCATCTCGCGCACATCACGCGTCTGGCCGTGAGCGGCAATCGCCAGTGGCTGGCGGTGGTCGCTGATGCGCAGCCGCGCGCCGCGGGGGCGGCGGCCACGAGTGCGGCCGCCAAGTGGGTCGACAAGGTCGACACCGCAAGCGTCCGTCGCCACATCGGCATTCTCGCCGCCGACTCCATGGAAGGGCGCATGACCGGCTCGCCGGGCATGGAGAAGGCCGCACGTTATCTCGAGGCGCAGTACAAGGCGGCGGGGCTCGCGCCCGCGGGGGATTCGGGCACCTATCGGCAGCGGATTCCGTTGCGCACCGCGCAGGGGCCCAATCAGCAGCCCGGTCGCACGCGCCCGGCGCCAGTCGAGAGCTGGGCGCAGTGGGCCACACTGCCAGCCGAGCAGCAGCTGCGCACGCAGAACATCGCCGGGGTGCTCCGCGGGAGTGACCCCGTGCTCAAGGACGAGGTGGTGCTCGTGACGGCGCACTACGATCACATCGGGATCGGCCGCCCCGTCGATGGCGACTCCATCAACAATGGCGCCGACGATGATGCGAGCGGCAATGTGGCGCTCCTCGAAATCGCCAAGGCGTTGCAGAAGGGCCCGCGCCCCAAGCGCACCATTCTGTTCATCTCCATCACCGGCGAAGAAGTGGGCGGCTTCGGCACCCGCTGGTATCTGCAGCACCCCATCCTGCCGCTCGAGAAGACGGTGGTCGATCTCAACATCGAGATGATCGCCAACGCCGATTCCCTCGGTGGCGGCTTCGGCAAGGCCTGGCTCACCGGCTATGAGCGCTCCGAACTCGGCGACCTCCTCGCCGACAACGGCATCCCGCTCGTGGCCGATCCACGTCCTGGGCAGAGCTTCTTCACGCGCAGCGACAACGCCGCGTTCGCACGCATCGGCATCCCGGCGCACTCGCTGTCGAGCTACAACCTCATCACGCCGTACCATTCGCCCAAGGACGAACCGTCGGTGGTGAACGTGCCGCACATGACCAAGGTCATCGAAGCGACGATCCGCGCCGTGCGGCTGCTCGCCGACGGCCCCAAGCCAGCGTGGCACCCGGGCGGTCAGCCCGAAGCGCGGCGGTAAGCCGGCGCGGAACCGTTCGCACCGAGCCTACAAAGAGCCACAGGGCCCACAGGGGACAGCAACGTGATCATCGCCGTCCTCCGTGGGCCCTGTGGCTCTTTGTGTGCCCTGTGCGAGCTATGCTGCGGCTGCCGCCGAGCCTAGGCCTTGGTAACGCCCCGGAAGCGCGGCGTGAAGCCCGGGAAGATGGCCCCCAAGTTCGTGTTGCCGAGCCGGTTCTGCACGATCTCGGCGAGAATGTCGCGATGGTCGAGCGTCACGCGCAGGTCCTGCCCCGATTCGAGATTCTCACGCGCGAGGCCGGGCCACGTGTTGATGAGCACCTTGCCG
Source organism: Gemmatimonadaceae bacterium (assembly GCA_019752115.1). NCBI lineage: Bacteria > Pseudomonadati > Gemmatimonadota > Gemmatimonadia > Gemmatimonadales > Gemmatimonadaceae > Gemmatimonadaceae bacterium. Next base: position 9,176 of record JAIEMN010000067.1, on the reverse strand, counting down.
CCGGCGATCTTCTGCCCCATCGCGAAGGCGATGTTGCCGCGACCGTGGTCCGTGCCCTTGTCGCCATTCTCGCGGGCATTGCGGCCGAACTCGGAGATCACCACGAGCGTCACGTTCGTCGACGTGTTCCCCTGGATGATGTCGGCGTGAAACGCGGCGAGCGACTGCGACAGCTGCAGCATCAGGTTGTGCATGTACTGCCCGTCCACGCCGGGAATCGGCCCCTGCGTGGAGTGTGTGTCCCAGCCGCCAAAGAAGATGTGCGCGGCTTCGAGCCCCACATCGGCCTTGATCATCGCCGCCGTGCTGCGGAGGGCGTTCGAGAAGCCGCCGCCCGGATACACCGCGCCGTTCGTCGGCTGATAGCCGTTGAAGTTGATCGACTGCAGCAGCGAAATCGTGCGCGCGGTATCGAGCGCGTTCGACTGCACCGGATCGGGCGCGATGCCGAAGTTGTTCGCGAGGAACGCCGTGCGGGCCGCCTGGGTCGTCCCGCTGCCGCCAATCGTGAAGCCCGCAGGGTTGGGAATCGGTAGCGCCTTCGGGGCGCCCGAGAGCGTCACCGGCATCCCCGAGGTGTAGCTGAGGGCGCGCAGCGGCGCATCGGCCTTCGCCGGCGGCGTCATGGCGAGATGACGACCCAGCCAGCCGCCGTTGATCGTCACATCGGCCGGCTTGCCGACCTCCATGTAGCGCTGCGCGTCGAAGTGCGAGCGCGAGTTGTTCACTGAGCCGGTGGCGTGGGCCACGAGCAGGTTGCCCGCCTGATACGCCGGATAGAGCGGCGCCATCCCGGGCGAGAAGCCGAAGAAGTTGTCGAGCGCCGTGACCTTGGGCCCCGTGCCCGCCGCATCGGGGCGCGCGATGGCAATGTTCGGGCGCCCCGTGTAGTAATCCGGGTCACCGAACGGCACTACAAGCGACAGCCCGTCGCAGCCACCGCTCAGGAAGATCGACACGATCACATCGCGCGACGTGTTGGCCGACTGGGCCAACACGACCTGCGGCAACCATGTCGGCACAAAGGCGGCGACGCCGACACCGCCCAGCATGGTCAGGAAATCACGGCGGGCCAGCCCTTCGTACTCGCGGCAGCCGTGGTGGTCGTGATGATGGCTCATGCGGGGCTCAGGCTGGAGAAGAAGGCGACCGGGTGATCATCGGCCTCATCACTAGAACCACTGGAACTCGTTCGACGACAGCGCGAGCGCAATCGTTTCGCGCACGCGCGTCTCGTTGTACGTGCCGCCCTTGAGGTACGCGATGAGCGCCAGCTTGAGCGTGGCCGGAATCTCGTTGGCGAACAGTCGCGCGCTGATCTGGTTCACGACGCCTTCGGCGGTATCGAGCACACGGAACGGCGTGAGGTCGAAACGCGCCGTGGTGGTACTGGTGAGGCGCGACATCGTGCCCATGAAGTTCCAGCGGGTCACCACCAGACCGCTCCACCAATCCACGCGATCCGGGAAGCCATCGGGCTGCTCCCACTCGAAGAGCGGCTGCCCCATGAAGTCGGCGGGTTGCTTGATGCCGGAGCGGATGTTGTTCACCGTGCTCATGTCCATGCCGAGTCCGCGCATCGCCGACACGGTCAGATGGAACGGCCGCTTGAACTTGGCCGGCGCCGCCGACAGGTTCGCCGACGTCAGGATCGTGCGGATCATCGTCTTGATGTCACCCTGCGTCCGCGTGTACGCGGCCGCCGTCGCATCGATCACGCTCGTCGGCGGATCGTACGCCAGCAGATAGCGCGCCATCTTCGTGGCGATGAAGCGCGCCGTGTTCGGGTGAGTGAGCAGCATCGTGATGGCCGTGTCCGCCTCGCCCTTGAACTGCGCGTTCGTGGCGGTCGACGGCATGGCGGGGAACGCGGTGCCCAGAAACGTCTTCGCGTTGCGGTCGTGGTAGGTGCGGTTATAGCTGAAGGCGTACGTGTTGCCGTCGTACGAGTAGCCGGTCAGGATGCGCGACAGTTCGGCGACGTCATCCTGCGTGTAGCCGCCATCCACGCCCAGCGTGTGCAGCTCCATGATCTCGCGCGCGTAGTTCTGATTCGGCGTCGGCGTGCGGCTGGAGTACTGATCCAGGTAGTACAGCATCGCCGCACTCTGCGACGAGGCACGCAGCATCGTGAAGAAGTTGCCGAGCGCGTTGGGGCGGATCACGTCACGATCGTCGAGGATCTTCACCCACCCCGACTTGTTCGTGCTGATGTTGAAGTGATCGCTCCAGAACTCCACCATGCGCTCACGCAACTGCGCCTTCGCGAACGCGGCGCGGTACCAGGTCGCATCGGTGAGCTGCTCCACCGCCTCGTTGCCATCCTGCGTCTTGAGCGTGGCGACCGGCATGCCGACCATCGGGCACCGCTGCGCGATCGCCGCCTCCGTGGCGCTGTCGTCGATCTGGTCAGCGCGGAGGTGATACTCGAGATACCCGTTGTACCCGAGCTGGCGCGCGAGCGCGACTTCGGCCGGATTGAGGCCGAACGTGATGCGGCGAACGAGGCGGAGCAGGGGATCCTGCCACGTGAGCGCGACATCGCTGCCCGGCACGCGACTCGGCGTCACCGGCTTGCTGCGCGAGCCAACCTTAGGCGGCTGTGCTTCGACGGCCGCCGTCGGACTCAGCGCCGCCAGCGCTCCCAGCGCGCTCGTGCCGAGTGCCAGAAAGCGGCGCCGATCGGCGCGAGGGGTCTCGGTCGTGGGCACTTCGTCGGCAACGGGTTCCGTCACGGTGTCCATGTCGAAGGCGCAGTAAGAGTCAGAGAGGCCCGGCACGTGAACAATGCTTCAGCGCCACCACGACGATGTCAACAGACACGACGCAACTCGTCGTTCCCGCGTGATCACGCGTTGTGGAATCGTGTGGGCGCGCGCCACGCACGTGACTCGGCGATCACGTGACGTCCGTCACGCGACCCCCCGCGCCACATGATCGACGCGTCAGAGTTGTCCGGCGTTAAGCCCATAAATCGCCTGCAGCAACGCGAGCGCGACAAAGCCCACGATGCCACCGAATACCAGAATGAGGAACGGTTCGATGATCGCGACGAGCTGCGCGATACGACGCTGCACCGCACCATCCGCGGCTACCGCGGCGCGCTGCGCCATCGCCGCGAGGGCGCCGGCACCTTCGCCCGCCTCCAGCAGCCGACGCGCCAGCGGTGGCAGGCAGGCGCCGATCGCCTGTGACAGCGACGCGCCATCGCGCACCGCGGGTTCCGCCGGCGCGAGGGCGGCCGCGAGCGCCTGGTTGCGGACGCCGCGACGCGCCAGCCGCATGGCGCTCAGGACGGGGACGCCGTTGGCGAGCGCGAGCGCGAGACTGTCGAGATAGCGCGCGGCATCACGCGCCCGCTCGAGCGGCCCGATGACGGGGAGGTTCAGGCGCCAGGCATGCCAGCGGGCCGCGCCGGCGGGCGTCTGCACGAAGCGCCAGGCCGCGACCCCGCCCAGCACCAGGGCGGCCAGCAGGAGCCAGCCGCCGCGCGCCAGCAGCGCGCCGCTCGCCACCAGCAGGCGCGTCGCCCACGGGAGCGGCATGCCGCTGTCGGCGAGAAGCGCCGCAAAGCGCGGGACAACCACCAGCAGGATCACCAGGGTGCCGGTCACGCTCGCCACCGCGAGCAGCGTGGGATAGACGAGCGCGGCGCGCAGCGCCTGCATCGTGCGTTGCTGGCGCTCGAGGTGATCGGCCAGGCGCGCGAACGTCGCCGGGAGGGCGCCCGTGGCCTCGGCGGCGGCAAAGGCGGGGCCGAACGTCGCCGGGAGCTCCGGCACGGCGTCGGCCGCCGCCGCGAGCGACTCGCCACGCCGCACCCGGTCGCGCAGCGCGGCAAAGGCGGGCCCCCAGCGCGCTGACGAGGAGGCGCCCGCGTCCGAATCCACGGCGTGGCCCAGCGCGCGATCCAGCGGGACGCCGGCGGCCAGCAGCGTGGCCGCCGCGCGCGTCGTGACGGCGAGCTCTTCGAGATCGCGGCCCGCGAGGCGCGCCCAGGCGGTGGTCACCACATGCGCGAAGGATCGCGTGCCCGAACCGCCAGTCGCCCCCGCGGCCTCCGAACCCGCGAGATTCGAACCCGCGACCTTCGAACCCGCAGTCGGCCTCATCGGTGCACCGGCGACCGGCTCGAGATCGATGACCCACAGTGCGCGCGCCTGCAGCGCGGCTACGGCGGCTTCGGCGTTCTCAGCGGCGATATCTCCGCGCGCTTCACGGCCGCTCGCATCACTCGCCCGATAGCGCCAGCGCGGCTCCGGTGCGCGCGTGGTCACCAGCGCTCCTCACCCAGGACGCGCGTCACTTCGGCCGCGGTCGTGACACCCTTGCGCACGGCGCGCCGTCCGTCGTCGAGCAGCGAGGCGGCGCCGGCCGCCCGCGCCAGCTCACGCAGCGTGCCAACGGGTGCCCCGTGCGTCAGCGCCTCGCGCAGCGCCTCGGTCATGACGAGCAACTCGGCGATCGCGGCGCGCCCCCGATATCCGGTGCCGGCGCAGCTGTCGCAGCCGGTGCCGCGCCGGATGGTGTCGGGGACCTGAGCGGCGCCGTCAAAGAGCGCCTGCTCGGCAGCCGTCAGTGGCTGCGGCACGGCACAGCGCGCGCAGACACAGCGTACCAGTCGCTGTGCCATGACCCCCTGCAGCGTCGCCGCGAGCAGGTAGGGCGGCACGCCCATGTCCCGCAGCCGAGCCAACGCGCCGACCGCGTCGGTGGTGTGCACGGTGCTCAGAACGAGGTGTCCCGTCAGGGCCGCGCGCACCGCAATTTCGGCGGTCTCGGCGTCGCGCATTTCGCCCACGAGAATCACGTCCGGGTCGTGACGGAGAATGGCGCGCAACGCGTCGGCGAAGCCAAAGCCGGCGCGGACATTCACCGGCAGCTGCACGATGCCGTCGAGGCGGTACTCGACCGGATCTTCCACCGTCACCACCTTCACGCCCGGCGTGCTGCGCTCGCGCAGCGCGGCGTAGAGCGTGGTCGTCTTGCCGGAGCCGGTGGGGCCGGTCACCAGGACAAGTCCCGCGCTGCGCTGGACCAGGGAGCGCAGGGGGGTGAGCAGGGCGGCGGGGAACCCCAGGCCGTCGAGCGTCTGGGGCTGCGCATCGCCGCCGCCATCGAGGAGGCGGAGCACGACGCTCTCGCCGTGGAGCGCGGGCAGCGTGCTCACGCGCACATCGAGCTCGCGCTCCCCCACGCGCACTCGCGCGCGACCGTCCTGCGGCAGGCGTCGTTCGGCGATATCCAGCCCGGCCAGCACCTTGAGCCGCGAGATCACGGCGGCGCGGAACTCCGGGCCCAGCTGCTGGGCATCGTGCAACACGCCGTCCAAGCGCATACGCACGCGGAGCGTGTCGGGGCGCGTTTCCAGATGCACATCGCTCGCCCCCGCCCGCATCGCCTCGGCGAGCATGGCGTTCACCACCTGGACGACCGGTTCGCGACTCGCGAGCGCGCGCAGATCGTCGAGGCTCTCCACGGCATCGCCGGTGAGCAACGGCGCCAGCGCGTCGGCCGTCGCCGTACGCGGAGCGGCCAGCAGGGCGGCGCGCACATCGCCCGGCGGCACCGGCACCACCTGGACGGCGGCATCCAGCTCGCGCTCGAGCGCGTCCTGGACATGGGGCGAGAGCGCGCCATCGGCGGCGACCTCCACCACGCCATCACGCACGGCGAGCGGCAGCACCGCGTGCTCCTCCAGCCAGCGGGGCGGAAAGCGCAGCGCCAGCGGCCCCGCCGCGGCCGCTCGCAAGGTGCGCGCGTCGATCATGCCACCGATCCCATGGCGTTACCGCGCACCCGGCGGCGGGCGCTTCACGGGCGTGGTGCCCGGCGGGCTGAGCGGCGTGTCGTCGAGCGCGCCGGGGGAGCGCTCTTCCATGCGCTTGCGGACGCGTTCGCGAATGGCATCGGCGTCGGCATCGCTGCGCACGATGTACGGCGTGACGAAGATCGCGAGCTCGGTGCGCTGCCGCGTGGTGCTCTGCCGCTTGAACAGTGCGCCCAGCCCCGGAATGTCCTTGAGGAACGGGATGCCCTGATCCTGCGTCTGCCGCTGATCGCCAATGAGACCGGCGATGACGACCGTTTGTCCATCGCGCAGCACCGCGCGCGTGTTGGCCTCGCGGGTGGAGATCACCGGCGCGCTCAAGGCGGCGGCCACCGTCTGCGGCGTGAGCGAACTCACTTCCTGCAGCAGCTGCACGGTGACGTAGCCATCGTCGTTGATGGTCGGCACGATGGACAGCTTGGTGCCCACGTCCTGATACTGGACGGCGCGGTCGATCGAGACATCGTTGCCGAGGCGCGTGGACGAAATGAACGGCACCTTGCTCCCCACCAGGATCGACGCCTCGCGATTGTTGGCGGCGATCAGTTCGGGCGACGACAGCACGCGCACATCGTTCTTCGAGGCAATGGTGCGCAGCAGCGTGCGCACGCCGGTGCCGTTCTGCAGCCGCACCATGCGCAGCAAAAAGTTCGACGACGTGGTATCGGGCATCTCGGGATTCCCGAACGCCGCATTCACATCCCCGCCGCGGTTCACGGCGTTCCAGTCGAGCCCGAATTCGGTGCCGCGCCCGAGCGCGATCTCGGCGATGGTGACCTCGAACAGCACCTGCGCCGGCCGCGTGTCGAGCGCGAGGATCGTTTCGCGCAACATCGGGAAGTTGGGCGGCGCCGTGCGGATCACGAGGGCATTCGTGGGGCCATTCGCGACGACCGTGGTGCGCCCCACGAGCAGTCCGGCCGCCGAATCCCGCGGCGCGGCGGCGGTGGGCGTGGCCGGCGTCGCCGGCGCATTCGTCATGCTGTTGCGCGTGCGGAAGGTCTCGAGTTCGCGGCCCCGGAACGTATCGAGGGCGCGCGAGAGCGAGCGATCGGCGAGTGATCCCCCCGCGCTCGAGGCCACCTGAATGCCAAAGAGCTGCCCTAGCGACGCGGCGAGATCTTCGGCCGCCGCGTACTTGAGATTCACGACGTACGTACGCAGCCCCGACTCGCCGGCGGGCGCCGCATCGAGCGTCTTCAGCAGCCCGAGATAGCGCGACAAGTTGCTGCCGCGGTCGGTGATCAGCAGCGCGTTCGAGCGGGCCACGATCTCCACGCGGGCGCCCTTGGCGAGCACCGCGCGCAGCGCCTCGGCGCCTTCATCGGCACGAATGGCCTGCAGTGGCACCAGCTGCGACGCGAGTCCGAGCGGGGCCGGATCGGGGAAGGTGAAGCCCGTGCGCAAATCCCCGGCGGCCGGCGCCTTTTCGTTGGGCAGCACCTGCGCCACCGTGCCACTCGGCACGAGCATCAGGCCGTGTGACTCGAGCAGCGATTCCATCACCCGCTCGAGCTCCGCCTTGCTCACCCCCGCCGGCGTCGCAAAGGTGACGCGGACATCGGGGATGTCGCTGAGGATCACCGTGCGACCGAGCAGCGTCGCCAGCGTGCGTATGACATCGGCCAGGCGCGCGTTGGCGAAGTCGAGCGTGTTGCCACGGAGCGCCGCCTCGCGCGACGCGGTGTCGCGCGGCGGCGTCTTCGTGGCGCCCTGCGCGAGCAGCGGACTCGCCAGACACACCAGCAACGGACCGACCGCGGCGATCGGCCACGGTCGCAAACGATGACCCATCATGGAGGGGACCCGACAGAGTCAGAAGAGGAGCGGCGGGAGAGGCGCACGGTGCGCGCCCCCGCCGAAGAGAGCAAATCCACACGATCGGTGCCGATGCGCTGCACGCGCCACGCCCCGATCCGCGCCCCGACCGCCACCAGGCGCGGGGTGCTGTCACTGGCGCTCTGCAGCAGCGCGCGCGGTGTGCCATCGACCTGCACGATGCCGAACAGCTGCGGTCCGCCGTCGGCGGCCAATGCGCCGGGCAGCTCGGGGATCAGCGGGGCCTCCACCGCGGGCTCGGTACCCGGGAGGCGGAACCGTTCGCGCGGGGCCCGGCGCGACCCGCTGAACAGGTTGGTCGCCACGATTTGCGCACGCACGCTGTCGCTCGTGCTCACGACCGCCGGGCGTGCCGGTGGTACCGGCGCCGGGCGCGAGGCCGGCTCGACGGTCACCGACGCGGGCCACACCAGCACGATGCCGGCGACGAGGGCCACGAGCAGCGCCACCAGCTCCACGCTGGCGGGCGTGAGACGCCCGATGCGGCGCCGGGTCATGCGCGGCGCGCTCATTCGAGCACCACCGGCGCGCGCACGCCAAGCGTCACCTGCAGGACATCCGGTGCGCCACGGAGCGCGGTGTTCTGCGTGACGGCGAGCCGCTCCACGCGGAGCACCCGCGGCCCCCGCTCGAGCGTGGCCAACAATGCCGCCAGCCCATGGATGTCGCCCACGACCGACAGCGTGGCGGTGACGATTTCATCGCTCTCGGCCGTCACGTCCACGCGGTTCACGGCGAGGCCGGCGCCGTCGCTGGCCTCCTGCAGCCACGCTTGCAGGGCGCTGGCCGCCAGTGCGGCGGTGCGCGCATGCAGCACGCGGCGCGGCGCGCCGGCGAGTTCGCGTTCGGCGATCGTCGCCGCCTGCGTGAGCTGCGGCGCCTGCGCCGCAAGCGCCTTGAGCTGCGCCGTGCGCGCCAGCACGGCCGCGAGGCGCGTCTCGCGCGCCTGCCACGCCTGCGCGAAGGGCACGACCCCGCGCATCACGATCAGCGTGAGCAGGACGACGCCAATGCCCCACACGATCGTGCGCTGCTCACGCGCCGAGACGAGCGCGCCGTTACCGTTGGCCACGCGTCCCTCCCGGTGCCGCGGTGGAATCCCGCGCCCCGCCGCGCACCGCGAAGCCGATCGAGAACGAACTGCGTGGTGTACCGCCATCGAGGAATCGCGTACTCGGCGCCAGCGAGCGCACCTGCTCGAACACCGGCACGGCATCGAGGCGTGGCACGAGCCCCGCCGCATCGATCGCGCTGCCGTCGATCTTCCATTGGCGTCCATCCCACTCGAGATGCTGCACGAACGCGGACGGCGGCAGCAGCGCTCCGAGTCGGGCGATGACCAGCGACGGCGCACCCGGGTGGGCGGCATCGGCATTCGCGCGCTGCAGCAGCGCGCTTTCCCGATCCGCGCGCAGCAATCGCGCCTGCGCTGCGAGGGCGCCCGCGGCGTCGGCCGCCGCGGCTTCCTGCGCCGCTTCCGCGGCTGCCAGCAAGATCGGAAGAGCGT
>JAIEMN010000066.1 GCA_019752115.1 Gemmatimonadaceae bacterium | reverse complement strand
ATTGTGGTTTTAACTTACCGCCCCGCGCCCCCCGCGCCGCCGCGCCCCCGGGGGCGCGCGCCGTACCCGCGGCCGCCCGCCCCTGTGTTCTCTGTGACTCTGTGATCTCTGTGCGATCAGTTGAACTCACGACTCAAACTCTCACCGCGCCGGCGACAGCGTCACGATCTCCACACTCCGCGCGCGGATGGCGGCAGCGGAGAAGGGCAGGGGCACGTACTCGCCCTTCGCCCACAGCGGGAAGAGGTTGGCGTAGAAGGGGCTGCGCGGGTCGCCGCTCTGGCCGGGGGTGTTGGTGGCGATGGCCGCGTCCCAGTTGGCGAGGTCCATGACCACGCGGAAGCTCGCGCCCGCCGTCTGATTGTCGCTGTTGCCGGTCGCGTTGAGCGTGTTGGCATAGCCACCGCGCGCCAGCGGCCCCGGGGAGAGCACACGCCGCAGCGAGTCGTTCACCACGTTGTCGAGCGGATGCGCAATGCGGACGTAGTGGAACTTGGGGTCGCCGTAGCGCCAAGTGGCGAGATCCGCGCCGAAGCGGTTCCGGAGATCGGTCATCGCCTCGTTGAAGGCGCGGAAGAGAATGAAGTTGCGCGCATCGGTCGGGCGCTCGCCCAGAATCGTATCGGGGGTGGTGAGCCAGTCGATCGTGCGGCTGAGCGGCACGGTGCGGAGAAGCGGGCGCACCGAAAGCGGGAGCACCATGTCGGCCGTGTGGCTCGACAGGCGGCGTTCCCAGGCGGCATAGATCGCGGCGCCGCGCGAACTGATGCGCAGCACGCCGTCCCACGCCAGCAGCGTATCGCGCGCGGCCTTGGCGAGGGGCGAGGTCAGCTCGATGTCCTTGATCAGCGGCACCAGCTTGCGTGCCGCGATCGGGGTTTCGTCGTGCTGCAACGCGGCCATGCGCGGAATCGTGGCCTGCTTCGTGGTGTCGAGCACTTCCTGCAGCCGATCGTGCCGGAACGATTCTGCCCAGGTGCCGATGCCGATGGCGTCGAAGTGCGTGTAGTCGCGCGCCACATTGAACGCGTTGGCGGTGCCGACGTATCCGCGCGTGGGATTCGTTTCGTGCGGCAGCTGCGGAATGGGCAGGAGCCCCGCCCATTCGAACCGCCCGTCGCCCGGCACGGGCACCAGCCCGTCGTAGCTCTTCCGGATGGGCGCGACGCCCGCCGTCTGCCAGCCGATCGCGCCGCTCGTGTCGGCCCAGATCCAGTTGAGGGCCGGCATGCGCGCGTAGCTCAGGGCGGCGCGCGCTTCGGTCCATGTGCGCGCCTGGTCGAGGCGCAGGCTGGCGAGATACGGCGCGCCACCAGGCTCGAGCCATGCCGCGCGCAACGCCACCGCGCGATGCGCCGCGCTGTCCACATACAGCACCGGACCATGGCGCGTGTAGGCCAGCGTTGCGGTCTTGGGCGCGGCGCCTTTCACCGGAATCGACTCGCGGACCGTGCGCATCGGTTCCCACGCGCCGCGATACTTGTACGCGGCGTTCTTCGCATCGAGCTCGTAGACGTACAGATCTTCCGCGTCGATGGCAAAGATCGTGAGCCCCCACGCGCCCACCTCATTGTGGCCGATGGCCACGCCCGGGATCGCCGGCTCGCCGCCGCCGATGACGTTCCACCCCGGCGCCTTGAGGTGCACCATGTAGCGCAGGCTGGGCACGCTGATCGTGCGATGTGGATCGTTCGCGACGATCGGCTTGCCGCTCGCCGTGCGGGAGCCGGCCAGTACCCAGTTGTTGCTCTCCCAACGCTCCACCGTGGTATCCCGCGTGCCCGCGGAGTCGGCCCGCGGCGGGCGGCGCCACGCCGCGTCAAGCTCGGTCGCGCGGAAGGTGGGCACCGTACGCGACCCGTTGTAGTCGGCAAAGAGCGTGGCATCGGTCACGCCATCGAGCAGGCGCGCCACGGCGGAATCGAGCGCGAGGCGGCCACCATTCGGCAGGAAGCGCCGCCGCCGTGCCACCGCAGCCTCACCGATCGCCCGCACGGCGCGCGCGGTGCTGGCTTCATCGGTGGCGTTGTTCGCCAGCGCGTTGTGGCGCGAGACCACCACCGCCGGCGTCCAGTGCCCCGGCGTGATCCCGAGCGCCGCGAGATCCGGCGGCATCAGCGACGGATCGGCCTTTACCTCGTCCACGCGCGCATTGACGCCGTCCACGAAGGCCTGAATGATGCTCGCGCCGCGCGGATGGTAATGCGCCAGTTCGGTGACCATCGAGCCGCGATATGCCATGAGGCGCGCCGCGCGGTCGCGCGCCACCCAGCGCGGGCCCAGCGCTTCGGCCATCGTGCCGGTGGCCTGACGCCGCCACAACTCCAGCTGAAAGAGGCGATCGCGCGCCGCACTGTACCCCTGCGCGAAGAACAGGTCATGCTCGTTCTGCGCCTCGATGTGGACGATGCCGGCGCTGTCGCGGGTCAGCGTGATCGGCGCCCGGAGCCCGGCCATCGTCGTGGCCCGGGGGCGGAGTTGGGCGTGCGCGGTGCTGGCAACGAGTGCGGTCCAGAGCGCGGCCGCGAGCGCGACTGCGAGCGCGACCGCGGTGCGTGTCGATCGAAGGGACATCACTGCCTCAGGTGGTGAGCGCCGCCGCAAACTCCTGCACGATGGCAGCGGCGGGGCGGATCTCGTGAATCGCATCGACTGAGCGGCCGGCCTGCCAATAGTCGGCATTGGCGCCCTCGATGCTGGACTGCTTGAGCTGCCGAAGTGAACGCAGCGCGTAGAACGTGCGGATCCAATGCTTGGTCTTCCGCCCGCGGAAGAGCCAGCGCGATAGCGGCCCCACCGTGGTGCCGAGCCGCTCCACATACGGCGTGCGCAGCACGGACACCGGGACCCCTGTGAGCCGTTCCGTGAGCACCACATCACGCGACGTGGCGTTCACGATCGCCTGCTTGTAGCGCAGGTCGCTGTTGCACTCGGTCGTGGCGATGAAGCGCGTGCCGAGCTGCACGCCCGCATAGCCCATCGCCAGCAGGGCGCGAAACTGCTCGGCGTTGCCCACGCCGCCGGCGGCCACGACGGGGAGCCCCAGGTCGGCCACCTCATCCAGCAGCGCGCGTGGGTCGCGTGAACCGGTGTGCCCCCCCGCTTCGCGATTTACCGCCACGAGCCCGTCCACGCCCCCGTCGCGCCCCTTGAGCGCCCACTTCTTCTCGGTGATGTCGTGGTAGACCACCCCGCCGGCCGCGTGCACACGATCGGCGACCCACCGCGGATTTCCGAGCGACGTGAGGAAGAACCGCACCCCTTCCTCGAGCGCAATCTCGACCCAGCGCACCATGCGGTTGTGGTAGGTCTGGCTCGAGGCTTCAATCAGGGCATTGAAGCCAAAGGGCGCGCCGCCGCTCAGGCGCGCAATGAGGCGCAGCCCCTCGCGAAAGTCGTGGCCGTGCACATAGGTCAGCGAAATGGGCTGCACGATGCCCAGTCCGCCGGCGCCACTCACCGCGGCCACCAGCTCGGGGTTGCTGCAGGGGTACATCGGCCCACAGATGAGCGGCACCCGGATCTTCGCGTGTCGGGTGAGCGCGGTGTCGAGGCCCGGCGGGGACGGCACCGTGGGCGGAAGGGAAGCGACCATGGCACGAGCCTATCCGCCAAACCCTGTCGGCGCCACCGTGCCGGTGCCAGCTTATCCCGATGACCGTACTCGTGACCGGCGCCACGGGGTACATCGGCGGGCGACTCGCGGGCCGCCTCGTGGAGCGCGGCGTGCCGGTCCGGGTTCTGGTGCGCGATCCGCGCCGCATCCGCGGGCGCTGGTGGGAGCGCGAGGTCGAGGTCGTGGCCGGTGATCTCTTCGACGCCGCGTCACTCGAGCGCGCACTCGACGGGGTCGAGCAGGCGTACTACCTCGTGCACTCCATGTCGCGCGCCGACGACTACGCCGACCGCGATCGCATCGCCGCCCGCAACTTCGTGCACGCCGGGCGCCATCTGCGGCACTGCATCTACCTGGGCGGCCTGGTGCCCGCCGCCACGTCGGTGAGTGCGCATCTGCAGAGCCGCGGGGAAACCGGCGCGATTCTGCGCGAAGGGCTCCCCACCACCGAGTTCCGCGCCGGCCCCATCGTGGGGTCGGGCTCGGCGTCGTTCGAAATGGTCCGCTATCTCGCCGAACGGCTGCCGTTCATGGTGGCGCCCCGCTGGATCACGAACGCGGTGCAACCCATCGCGGTGCGCGATGTGCTCGCCTATCTGGTGCAGGCGCGCGAACACGAAGCGGCCGGCATCGTGGAGATCGGCGGCGCTGATGTGCTGAGCTTCGCACAGATGATCGAGCGCTACGCCGAGGTGCGTGGCCTCCCGCGCAAGGTCTTCCCGGTGCGGGGGATCACCCCGGCCATGGCGGCGCTCTGGATCGACAAGATCACCCCCATCCCCAAGCGGCTCGCGATGCCGCTGATGGAGGGGATCATCCATCCCGTCCTGGCCGACACGCAGAAGGCCATGGCGCTCTATCCCGACATTACGCCCATGCCGTATCGGCGGGCCGTGAAGCGGGCGCTCGTGCGCGTGGAGGAGCACTTCGTCGAGTCGCGCTGGAGCGACGCGCTCGGAAGCGGCGATGATTCCTATGAGCTGCGCGACCGGGAGGGGCTCAAGGAGGAGACGCGCACGATCTACGTGCCGGCCACCCCCGATCAGGTCTTTCGGGCGTTCTGTCGCATCGGGGGCGAGCAGGGGTGGCTCGTCTGGAACTCCCTGTGGCGCCTCCGGGGTTTTATCGATCGGATGCTGGGTGGCCCGGGGCTGCGCCGCGGCCGACGGGATCCCCAGGGGTTGTATCTTGGGGAAGTGGTGGACTTCTGGCGGGTGGAGATGGTGGAACGCCCGCGCATCCTCCGGCTCCGGGCCGAGTTCAAGGTGCCCGGGCAAGCCTGGCTGCAGTTCACGGCGGTGCCCGAAGGTCCCGGCACTCGACTCATTCAGACGGCGTTCTTCGCCCCGCGCGGGCTGCTCGGACTCCTTTACTGGTACGCGATGTATCCCGCTCACCTCTTCATTTTCGGCGACATGGCTCGTGCCCTCGCCCGTCTCGCGCTGGCGGAACCCGCCATCGCGCCCGAGCCGCGCGCGAGCGTGATCCCGGAAACGGGGGAGTACGTGGCGATCCCGGGCCCGGACGCCGCCGGCGAGGGCGCCCAATGAGCGAGGTGCTTCGTGGTGCCGGGCTCGCGCTGCTCGCTGTACAGGTGCCGCTGTTGCTGGTGCTGCTGGCGCGCCTGATGCCGGGGCGCAATCGCCGCCCCCCCATCGCACCACGCACCACCCCCCGGCGTGACACCACGGTCAGCGTGATTGTCGCCACGCTCAACGAGGCGCGGCGCATTGGCCCGTGCCTCGAGGGGCTGATGCAGCAGCAGGAGCCGCTGCTCGAGGTGCTGGTCGTCGACAGCCGCAGCACCGACGGTACGCGCGAACTGGTGGAAGCGGCGGCCGCCCGCGACCCGCGCATTCGCCTCATCACCGACGATCCCCTCCCGGCCGGCTGGGTCGGTAAGGTGTGGGCGCTCGAGACCGGTCTGCGCGAAGCGCGCGGCGAATGGGTGCTCGGCATCGACGCCGATACCGTGCCCGCGCCCGGTCTGGTGGGCGCCGTGGTCGACGCCGTGGAGCAGGATCGCTACGACGTGGCGAGCTTCTCGCCGCAGTTTCGCGATCAGACGCCCACCGAGCGCTTCGTGCAGCCGGCGATGCTCGTCACGCTCGTCTATCGCTGCGGCGCCGCCGGCGCCAAGCAGCCGCCGCCGGATCGTGTGCTCGCCAACGGGCAGTGCTTTGTCTCGCGTCGTGACCTGCTGGTGCGCCACGGCGGCTATGCGCCGGCGCGGGCGAGCTTCTGCGACGACGTGACGCTCGCGCGGCATCTCGCCGCGAACGGCGCGCGCGTTGGCTTTCTCGACGGCTCGAAGATCATCCAGGTGAGCGCCTATACGTCGCTCGCCGAGATGTGGCGCGAGTGGGGGCGCAGCTTCGATCTCAAGGACGCCACGCCGGTCTGGCGCCGGTGGCTCGATGTCGCGCTCGTGTGGGCCGTGCAGGCGCTGCCGCTGCCATTCCTGCTCGTCGCCGGTCTCTTCGCCCTCGCCGGCGTGGTGCCCGAACATGGCGGGCAGAACGAGATGCTCTGGCAGGCGCTGCTGCTCGTGAACGGCTCCGCGCTCTTCATTCGCCTCTTCATGCTCTGGGCCCTGCGCGGCTGCTACGCCGAACGCGGGTGGAGCTTCTGGTGCTCGTGGCTGTCGGACATCGCGGCGGCGTGGCGGCTCACGCTGAGCACGGCGAAGGTGCCGAAGGCGTGGAGAGGCAGACAGTACGAGGCACTGGCGTAGCGGGGAGAGCGCTCGACGCAGTCGAGCGCACACGCCGGTGTGTGCTCGTCACGGGCACTGTTCTTCAGGGGCCAGGGGGAAGCGATCAGGAGGGAGTGGTACTTCCCCCTGACGTCTTCCCCCTGGCTTCTGAGTTCCGATGCCCGAATCACATCTTGTGACTCAATGAATAGACGTAGGCCGCTACGGCTCTATGCTGTGCTGCATCGAGCGGCGCACCACCAAATGGGGGCATCACGCCGCTGAACCGCTTCGGGGCCATCACGCCGCTCTTGATCGTGTTGTAGATCCCCTCGAAGCTGCCGTCGCTGTGGAGCCACTCGGCGTCGGTGAGATTCGGCGCGACGGTACCCTGATCGGCCTTGGGGCCGTGACACGCCTGGCAGGACGCGGCACCCTTGAGACCGTGAAAGACCGAGTCGCCGAGGGCGATCTCGGCCGGCGTGATGCTCTTGGGGTCCATCGAGGTGGAGACGGAGGGCGTGGCCGAGGCACCGCCACCGCTGGCGCTGCTTTCGCCGCTGGCGGCCTTATCGTCGCCGCCGCAGGCAGCGAGGAGGGTGAGTGCGCCGGCGGCGGCCAGCGTCGTCAGGGACAGCGAAGAGAAGCGGCGCATGAAATCTCCAGCATGGGGCGTGAGAGGCAGAGGGGGGGGTATCAGGCGAAGTCAGAAGTCGCGGCGCGCAAACGCGCGCTGAGCGAGCCAGGCGGGGAGACCGATCCAGAGCAGCAGACCACCAATCGCGGCCATCGTGCCGATCGCGCTGCCAAGGAAGCGGTGGAGAATGGCCCCGGTGTATCCCATGAGTGCCGCGGCATCGCTATGCAGCACGATGAGCGAACGCGCGAGATCCACCGGATTGCCGAGCATGAGCCCGAGCATCGGCTTCTCGAGGGCGTAGTCCGACCACGTCGTCGAGACGAGAAGCACCACGGCATCGTAGCCCACGGTGAGCAGCAGCCACACCATGAGCCCGAGCATCACGCTGCGTAGGCGATCATCGACCCGAATACCCACGAGCAGCGCGAGGCCGCCAAAGACGAACGTGAGCGCGATGCCGCCGCCAATGGTCGAGCCCAGCAGCGCCATGCTCTCGGGCGCGAGCGCCCGATGCGCCGCCAGCGGGAGCAGCACACCCAGCGCGAAGGCCGTGGCGAGCGGCAGCACCAGGCTGAGGTAAAGCCCGACGAAGAGCGACCGGCGCGGCACCGGCTGCGCGAGCAGCAGCTCGTTGAACTCGCGCGAGGCATGCCAGCTGATGATCCCGAACATAATCGTCACGAGCGGCACCACCAGCAGCACCAGATCGAGCAGTGTCGTGAGGGTTCGCGCGGCGGTGCCGGTCAGGCGCAGCACGCTTTCCGTGAGTAGCAGCGTGCCTGCACCAAAGACCAGCACGCCGCGGTTGCGGGTAACGTTGCGCAGTTCATGGCGAAGCACCGTCCCTACCACGGAACGGGAACGGGAGCGGGACGGCGTTGCGCGCACCACATCGGAGGCGTGGCGCACCGTTGCTGGTGATTCCTCGAGCACAAATGCCGGGGCGAGAGTCATGCGGCCACCTCGTCACGCGACGTCCGACGCATGAGTTGAGCGATGGCACGCTCGAGCGTCTCGGCATCGGTGCGCGCCATGAGGTCATCGAGCGCGCCGGTCCAGCGCACCTGACCCTCATGCAGAAACACCACGCGATCGGCGAGTTCCTCGAGCTCACTCAAGATATGCGAGGTAATCACCACTGCTCGTCCCTCACTGCGCACCGCGCGAATCTTGTCCTTGAGCACGCTGCTCGCGATCGGATCGAGACCGGCGGTGGGTTCATCGAGGAGCAGCAGATCGGGGACGAACAGAAATGCGGCCGCCGCATTGAGACGCTGGCGCTGACCGCCTGAAAGGGCACGCGCGGCTTGTCCCAGCATCGGCTGGAGATCGAACGCGTCGATGAGCGAGCGATCACGTGCGCCTTCGCCACGGAAATCTTCCAGCAGCGTGAGTACATCGCCGGCCGTGAAGGACTCCGGAAAGCGCGGCGTCTGCGGCATGTAGCCAATACGTGCGCGGTGTGCGATGGCGCCCGCCGTATCGGCCCCGTCAAAGCGGATGGTGCCGCTGTCGGGTCGCACCAGCCCGAGCAGCGATTTGTTGAGCGTGGTCTTGCCGGCGCCGTTGGGGCCGATGATTGCGGTGACGGCACCGCGCGGCAGGTCGAGATCGACACCGCGCAACACGGTGCGGACACCGTATCGCTTGGTTAAACCGCGCACCTCCACCAGGGACGGCATGAGCGGGGTCGTCATGGCAGGCTCCGTGGCGCTCGCATCAGCGGGGCGCCATCACGCAGGGTTTCGGGGGTGAGTGTCGGGACGACCCGTTCAGCGACATCGAGGACGTCCACCAGCAGGCTCCGCACCAGTACGAGCGCCGACGGCGACTGCTGCACCAGCAGGGCAAAGAGGCGCACGGGCGCGTGCGGGACATCACCCACGCCATCGTGGTTGAGATCGTAGCCGCGATAGCGATCCCACCAGTTGTTGCGGAACGTGCTGTAGTTGCTGCGGCTGTTGGTGCCCACATCGAACACGTTCCCCTGGAACGCGTTGCCGTGGAGCTGGTTGTCCTGCGCATCGGCGAGCACCCGCACGGCCCAGCCGTTGCGCACGAAGTCGTTGTCCGCCACATCGTTGCGGTTGGCGCCTTCCATGTGCAGCCCGACCGAGTTGTCGATGAACTGATTGCGCTGGATCTTGCTGTCGCTGATCTCTTTGAGCAGCAGGCCGTAGCTGGCACTGCCCCGGCTGCGCTCGAAGTGATTGTCGGTAATGGCCACATGCTTGGCATACATCACCGCGACGCCGGACTCATTGTCGCGAAAGGTGTTGCCTTCGTAGCGGCAGGAGTCGGAGAACATGAAGTGCAGCCCGTAGCGATGGCTCTGCTCGCTGATGTTGCGGCGCGCCACGCTGCCCACGGTGAACTCGAAGTAGATGCCGTCACGGTGTCCGCGCACGACATTGTCCTCGAAGAGGATGTCGCGGCCGTTCCACGAGTGGAGGCCGTTGCCGGTGACGGTCTGCGACCCGGCAAGCCCGATGAGCGTATTGCGACGCACGATGCAGTGTCGCGCGCGCTGGAGGTACACGCCAAAGAGCGTGTTCTCAAAGCGGTTGCCTTCGATGAGGCAGTCGGCCGCCTCGACCACGCGCAGGGCGGCGCGGTCGGTGGCCTGGCTGGTGCCGGTGTTCCGGAAGAGCAGCCCGCGCACCGTCACCGAATCGGCGCCGATGCCAAGAATCTCGTGCTGCCCCTGTCCGTCGAGAATCGCGCCCGGCTCACCGACGAGTGTGAGCGGCGTCCGAATGGCAATGGGCGGCTCCCGATAGACGCCGGCCTCCACGCGCACCGTGGCATGGCGCGGGGCGGCCGCGACGGCGGCCGTCAGCGTGCGCATCGCGCCGGGACGCGTGGCCGACACCCAGATCGTATCGCTGATGGACGCCGGCGCGCGCTGCGCCGCCGCCGGTGCCCCCGCACAGGCGACCGCGAGCAACCCGTGCAGCACGCACGCGGCGGTGATCATCCCCCGCTCAATCACCGGCCGGCTCCCACGTGACCGGTCGCACGATCTGACCATGCCTCGGCGCCAAGCCCAGCTTGGTCCGCGACTGCGTCAACACGTCGGTCCAGCTCACACTGCGGCCGCCGAAGCGGGCCGCCAGACTGGCTTCGGTGGAATCGGCCGAGAAAGCGGCCAACTCGCGCCCCATCGGCGAACGCAGCTGACTGCTCTGTACAAATCGCGCCTTCCGCGCGTCGAGCCAATGGCTTGGATGATCGAAGTCCGCCACCCAGATGCCCTGCGGCGCGAGCGCCGGAGCCAGTGTGGCCACGTAGGACGCGGCACACTCGATCGAGTCGAACGTCTCCAGACGACCCTTGGCCGTCTTCACGAGCGCGCCGAAGCGCACATCGTCGATGGTCATGCGACAATACCCGCAGGCGTCGGTACCCGGGACGAGCGGCCGCAGGTCGCTGTCGCAGGCGATGGCGGTGGCCAGCGACAGCAGCAGGGCGGCGTGGCGAACGGTAGCGGCGACGCGCATGGCGGCCTCCTCAGCGATGCGTGAGCACGGGCGCGTCGTCCGACATCCGCGCGGCGCGCGGCTCCGGTGCACGCCGGCTCGGCGTGGGCTGCGTCGCGCCGCCACCGAGTACCGCCGCGCCGGCAGCCAACACCACCGCGGCGATGGCCAACACGCCACCCGTGGCGGGCAACGACGTGGCCGTGAAGTTGAGCAACTGCTTGCTGCCAATGAGCGGCGGCTGATACGACATCCCGGGCACCTTGATCGGGGCGTGTTCGAGATCGAGGTGATGCCCGTAGTCGTACTCCCACTTCCAGAAGTCCACGAGCCCCACGAGCGCCGCCGCCACGAGGGCCAGCGCCCACGCCTGGAGCAGGCGGCGGCGCCCGAGGGCCGCGACCAGCAGCCCGAGGGCACTCATGGCAAGAATGCCTGGGCGCATGATGGCGAGCTCGGGAATCGCATCCGGCACGATCGTCTGCATGCCGATGTAGTGATTGAGCCCGTTGATGTTCTGCAGGTCGTTCGCGCCCACGCCCGTGACCGTGTGGGCCCAGATGTACATGCCGAGCCCCTCGGGATACTGCGGCGCGATGAGCGACACCGACCACAGCGGGAAGAGCAGGGCGCTCGCCAGCAGCAGGGCGGCGAGGGCGGTGAGCCAGCGATTCAGGCGTGGGGCGAACATGACCGTCTCCTAGTGCTTGAACTTCTCGGCGCGGGCCGCCTGCCCCTGCGCCTTCACCGTGTTGGCCATCAGCGGCACACTCGAGCCCACCGGCGACACGCGAACGTATCCCTGCATTTCCTGGTGGAGCGCCGAGCAGAAGTCGGTGCAGTACATCGGGTACACGCCGAGCGCCTTCGGCACCCACTTGAGCGTGCGCGTCTCACCGGGCATGATCAGCAGCTCGGCGTTGGTCGCGCCCTGAATGGCAAAGCCGTGCGGGATGTCCCAGTCCTGCTCGAGGTTGGTGATGTGGAAGAGCACGGTGTCACCGACCTGCACGCCCTCGATGTTGTCGGGCGAGAAGTGCGAACGGATCGCGGTCATGCGGACATGCACCACCTTGCCGCTGCGCGAGACGCCCGTCTCCGGTTCCGACTTCGTGGCCATCGGGTGCTTGTTGTCGGCAATGCTGTAGAACTTCTTCTGGATCGCCTGCACCTTCGAGGCCAGGATGGCGTTGGCGTAGTGCGGCTCGCCCACGGTGGGGAAGTCGAGCAGCAGTTTCATCTTCTCGCCGGAGATGTCGTAGAGCTGCGCTGACTGGGCGAGCTCTGGACCCGTCGGGAGGTAGCGGTCCTTGGTGATCTTGTTCATCGCGACGAGGTACTTGCCACTCGGCTTTGTCGTGGCGCCACCGGGGATCATCAGGTGCCCGATCGAGTAGTACGTTGGCGCCCGATCCACAATCTCCCACGTCCCCAGCTTCCACTTCACGACTTCGCTGGAGATGAACAGCGATGTATAGGCGTAGCCCTTGCCGTCGAATTCCGTGTGGAGTGGGCCAAGCCCCGGATCCTTCACTTCACCGGCCAGGATCGCGTCGTACTTGAGGACGGGGATGCCGTCGACTGCGGTTTCGAACGCCTTGTCGGCGATGGCCTTCTGGATCTTCGCGAATGAATGCACCGGGATCACGGTGGCGAGCTTGCCGCCGGCCACGATGTACTCGCCGCTCGGGTCCACGTCGGCGCCGTGCGGCGACTTGGGGGTCGGCAGGAAGTAGATGGAGTTGGGGCAGGAGGCCGGTGTAAGCACGCGAACCTGCTTCTTGAACTCGGTCGTCGCGACGCGCGTGAACTCATCCATCACGTTGTGCGCATAGTTCGCGGGCCACAGTTCACCCTTCCCGGCCGTGGCGCACGCTTCGAGCGACTTCCAGTTCACCGCCGCAATGAAGTCCTTGTCGGCCTTCGACGCGTTCACCTCGAGCTTCTCGTACGCCTGCTCCGAGTTGTACGACGTGAAGAACATCCAGTCCTTGCTCGGGCCCTTGCCGGCGCGTGCCAGGTCGTAGTCGTAGCCCGGGACGAGGAGCTGGAAGGCGACGTCCATCTTGCCCGGTTCGCTCGCCTTCACGAAGGAGATCGTGCCCTTGAACGCCTTCTTGTAGTCGGCGATCGGCACGTCGGCCTGCGGAATCGGCAGCGAGAAGCGCGTCGAGGCGATCGTGTATTCGGTGTTCGACGTGATGAACGGCGAGCCGTGATTGCCACCCGAGTTCGGGATCTGGAGAATCTCCTCCGTCTCGAACGTCGCCAGGTTCACCCGACCGATGCGCGGCGTGTTGTTGGCGTTCACGAAGAGCCACCGGCCGTCATCTTCGCCATTCGTCTGCGACAGCGCGGTATGGTGGAGATCGTCCCACGGGATGTTGCCGAAGCTCGTCTCGAGCATCGGCTTGGTCTCTTCGGAGTAGCCGTAGCCATTCTCCGGGAACTGTGAGAACACGGGCACGATCTTGAGCAGGCGCCCGGAGGGCAGGCCGTACACCCCGACCTGGCCGCTGAAGCCCCCGCTGAGGAATGCGTAGAACTCGTCCTTCTGACCCGGCGCGACGTACACCTTGGAGGCGGCGTCCGCGGCGCCAATGGTGCCGGCAGCCTGCTTGCTCGCCGGCGCGCAGGCAAAGCCGTACGCGACGGTGGCAACAACGGAGGCCGCGGCGAGGAACCAGCCGGTGCGGCGTGTGACAGACATGAGTGCGGTACTCCGCAAGAGTTGATGGGGCGCAACGCGGGGGGGATCCTGTTTCGGCTATCCCCGCGTGCACGATCATACTCGTATATCGAATACAATTAAAAAGTCGGACATCTTCCCCAGCTTTGCCGGGGGTTTCCCGACGCAGGGACGGGACTTTCGTGACACATTTCGTCCCATGCGTCTCACCCGCTTCTCCGACAACGCGCTCCGCTGCCTCATCGTCCTCGGGTTGGAACCCGAGCGGTGCATCACGGTGCATGTCATCGCCGAGCGCATGAACATGTCGTACGAGCATCTGGTGAAGATCGTCCAGCGGCTCGCCGAGCTCGGCTACGTGGAGACCGTGCGCGGACGTCATGGCGGCGTGCGCCTCGCGAAGCCGGCCGTGGACATCCGCATCGGGCAGCTCATCCGGGAGACGGAAGAGAATCTCACGCTCGTCGAGTGTTTCGAGCCCGATCACAACACCTGCCCCATCTCCTCCGGGTGCCGGCTCGCGGGCTATCTGGATGAAGCCCTGGGTGCGTTTCTGTCCGTGCTGGATGCACGCACGCTGGCGGATGTGATCGAACCGCGGGCGAGTCTCGTGCCGCTGCTACGTGGAATGGAGCGAACCCCGACGTCGGTCAACTGACCCTCATCGGGCGGCGCGCATCGGTACCTCGGGCGCGGCGGGCCAGCGCCCCCGGATGTACATCTGCGCGTAGTTCGCGGCGGTGAGCAGGACGCCACTGCTCCAGAGCAAGGCAGAGACGCGGGTCGCGATCGCGTCGCCACGCACCACACTGGTCGCGATGCCACTCCATCCGAGCGTCAGCAGCAGCGCGCTGGCGTACTGCCAGTCGTCGTGCAGCAGTCGATTGGGGGTCCCGCGGGCGCGGACCCCCGGCATGACGGGCGCGAGGCGCATGTAGCTCATGTGCGGCAGGATCTTGGCGGCCACGCCCACCACCAGTGTCGCGAGCCAGCCCAGGAGCAGCACGGCCACCAGTGCGACCCAATGCGTGAAGGCGAATCCGTCGCCGACCAGCAGCCACGCGCCAAGCGGCACGCTCGCGCCGAGCGCGACGAAGGCGGACGCGATGTGGCAAAGCGCCGGATCGAGCGACCGGGTGCGCCGCCGGAACCAGCGGACACCAAGCAGCACCCCGAGGCCGCCCGCGCCCAGCAGGCACCCGCCACCCGCCACGCGCAGCAACGGCCAGCCGCCGACGGCGCCGGTGCCGAACAGCACCAGCCCGAGCACGGTGGACCAGAGCTGCGCCGCCAGCCAGCGCGCGTCATCACCGGGGCCGTTCAGAAAGGTGGGGAGCATCCGGCTGCCGACGCCGATGACGGTCAGTGTGCCGAAACCGGCGAGCCCGAGCAGCAGGTGGGTCGCGAGCAGGGAGAGCCGGTCCACATGCCACCAGCCAAGGGTCTCTCCCAGGCGGGCACTCGCGACGAGCAGGCCGGCACCGAGGGCCGCCTGTGCGACCGTCACGAACAGCCCCACCGTCTGACCGTGCACCGAGTCGCGGCGCGCGCGCAGGATATTGCGGCTCACGGCGAAGACGGCGCTCAGAATGAGCAGCCACCCCAGCCCCTGTAGCGGGCCGCTCCAGCGGAAGAAACCGAGCACCAAGCAGGCGACGCCGCTCTGCATCAGGCCGAAGGCCCAGTCGCCCAGTCGCACGCTGCGGAGCGGCACGCCGAGTCCGCCGGGCACGAACTGCTGCAGGGTGCCGAAGATCGCGGTGGCGACCACGCCCAGCATGAGGACGTGGACCAGGGCAAAGACTGGAGCCTCGAAGACCGCGCCCTGTGCCAGACGCGGGGCGAGCCAGACCAGCAGCGCCGACCCGATCAGGAGCCAACCGAGCGCCGCGGCGAAGTGCATTGCGGGGAGGCGGAAGGGTGGCGTGGTGACCGCGCCCCCGGTGATGGGGAGCGGCGTTCGGGGCCGCTGAATACTTGCTTGTGTCATACAACAATAAATGACGCCGGTCGATCGCGTGCGGCGTCGGCGGAATCCTGACGTCGCGCCGCGTTCCGCTGTCCCAATTGTGTTCGGCATTTATTCGCAATACAACACCGGCTCAGTGCGTTGCTCTTCAAAACGTGCGTGATTTGCACAAAATGCCGCGCGAATTGCTGCTTCCGCTTCAGTTTTTGGGCCGATCGCGCGAACTTTCCTGTTGATCCTGCAGTTCAGGTAGCGCTGGCCCCGGCGCCAGTCTTCCCACGTCCCCATCGCATGAAGCTCATCGTTGCAGTCATCCGGCCGGAGAAGCTGGCTGACGTGAAGCGCGCCCTCTTTCAGGTCGGCGTGACCGGCATGACGCTCTCCCGCGTCAGCGGCCACGGCGGGGAGCGCGACGTCGTGCAGCAGTATCGCGGCGAGCAGGTGGTGCTCGAGTTCCACGAAAAGGTCCGCATCGAGATGGCCTGCTCCGAGGAGTTCGTGGAGCGCACCATCCAGGCGATCTGCGAGGGCGCCCGCACCGGCGAGGTCGGCGACGGCAAGATCTTCGTGATGCCGCTCGATCACACGGTCCGCATCCGCACCGGCGAGCGCGACAACGACGCGCTGACCGCCGTCAACGCCGACGAAGTCATGCGCAAGACGCAGCTCGAATTCCCCGTTCCCACCCAGCGCTGAGGATGCCTGTGCCACAAGTCTCTGCCGGTGATACGGCCTGGGTGCTGATCAGCACCGCGCTCGTCATGCTCATGGTGCCGGGGCTCGCCTTCTTTTACGGCGGGCTGGTGAAGAACAAGAGCGCGCTCAACACCATGCTCATGAGCCTCGCTGCGCTCGCCGTGGTCACGGTGCAGTGGGTGCTCTTCGGGTACTCGCTCGCCTTCGGCCCGGGCTCCTCGTGGATCGGCGGGCTCGCCTGGTTCGGCTTCAAGGGCGTGACGGGCGCCCCGAATCCGACCTACACGGCGGCGGTGCCGCATGTGCTCTTCGCCGCGTTTCAGGCGATGTTCGCGGGCATTACCGTGGCGCTGTTCTCGGGCGCGATCATCGATCGCATCCGCTTCGCCGCGTATCTGGTGTTCGGGCTATTGTGGACGACGCTGATCTATGATCCGCTTGCCCACTGGGTCTGGGGCGACGGCGGCTGGCTGCGCACGCTCGGCGCGCTCGACTTTGCCGGGGGGACGGTGGTGCACATCAGCGCCGGTATCACGGCGCTCGTGGCCGCGATCTTCCTCGGCCCTCGTCGCGACTTCAAGAAGGTGCCGAACGTGCCGCACAATGTGCCGTTCACGCTGCTCGGCGCCGGCATGCTCTGGTTCGGGTGGTTCGGCTTCAACGCCGGGTCGGCGCTGGCCGCCGACGGCATCGCCGCCAACGCGCTCGTGACGACGCACAGCGCCGCCGCGGCGGCGCTGTGCACGTGGGTGCTGCTCGAGTATCTCAAGGGCGGCCGGGCCACGGCCGTCGGCGCGGCGACTGGCGCGGTCGTGGGCCTCGTGGCGATCACCCCGGCGGCGGGCTTCGTGACGCCGGCCGCGGCGCTGCTCATCGGCGCGATGGCCGCCCCCTGCTCGTTCTTCGCGCTGCACTATCGCCCCAAGACGTCGGTCGATGACACGCTCGACGTCTTCGCCTGCCACGGCGTGGCCGGCATCATGGGCGCGCTGCTGACCGGCGTCTTTGCCACCAAGACGGTGAACCCGGCCGGCCAGGACGGTCTCCTCTACGGCAACCCCGCGCTCCTCGGGATCCAGGCCGCCGCGGTCGGCGCCACGATCCTGTTCGCCGCGGTCGCGAGCCTCGCGATCCTGTCGGCGCTCAAGCTGGTCATGCCGCTTCGCGTGGGCGTCGAAGCCGAGATCCAGGGGATCGACATCGCCGAGCACGGCGAGGAAGCGTACCACGACAGCGACCTCTCCGATCTGAGCGCCCGCGTCTCGCCGCTGAGCGATGCCGTGGTGCTGCCGGCGGCGGAGTTGGGGTGGATGCGGAAGACGGCGTAAACAACCCGTGAACCCCAAACCATAGAACCCCCAACCCCGAACTCAGGCGTGTCCGGTTAGAAGTTGAAGAGTGACAACTGGTTAGCGATTTCGGGCGATTCGAGCTCCAGCGACGACGGCGTAAGTAGTTGCTGGAGCTCGACTTTCTCGCC
>JAIEMN010000065.1 GCA_019752115.1 Gemmatimonadaceae bacterium | reverse complement strand
CGCGGGCGCCGCCGGCACGGTGTTGAACTCCCGGATGACCGGCGGCGCCTTGGGGGGCTCCTCGCGGGACGGCGGCGGGTCGCGGCGCGGCCGCGGCGAGACGTAGGTGGCCTTGCTGGGGCCCCGTCCGACGGCGGTCGCATCGAACCCGGCTACCGGCTCGGCCGCCGGCGGCTCCGTGCGCGGGGGTTCCGTGCGCGGGGGTTCCGTGCGCGGGGGTTCCGTGCGCGGGGGCGCGACGGCCGGCGAGTCGGTTGGGGTAATGACCGTCTTGATCACCGGCATCGACCCGGGCGGGGTCCGGGGCGCCCGGAAGGGGACGACCGGCGGCATCCGGTCCGACGCATCGTCCGAGATGGCCGGACGGCTTTGCGGCGGGGTGAACCGCTCCCCGGGCTGGATCCCGCCGAACAGCGGGAGCGGGGCATCCGACGCCTTCTCGGCCGACGGGTCGCGCTGGGTCCACCAGTACACCACGAGCACCACCACCACGATCACGGCGGCAAGGATCGCCAGAAGCCGGGTCAGTTCGGGGGTCATGAGCGATGGTGGCCGGGTAACCAGAAGTCAGTCATTCTGCGGGACAGCAGCAGGAATCTATTGATCCAATGCGGCGACCGTCAGCACTGGCGTTTCCGTTGGCGCCGATGTTCGATGGTCTCTCCCGCGACGGTTCGTCTTCCCTCCACGTCACACTTGTGCCCCCCTCGCTGATCCTCGTGCACGGTGCCCTGGGGAGCGCCCAGCAGCTCGCCCCACTGGCCGATGCGCTGCGCACGCTCCTCGACACCGGTGTGGTCGTGCTGGAGCTCCCCGGACACGGCGAGACCCCGGCGGCAGACTCCGAGTTCCGCATGGCGGCGTTTGCGGCCTGCCTTACCGCGCGTGCCGACGCTGTCCGTGAGGCCGACGGCGCCGGCCCGCTGGTCTTCGGCTACTCGATGGGTGGCTACGCCGCCCTGCTGGCCGAGGCCACGACGCCGGGCACGTTCGGCGGGATCCTGACCTACGGCACCATGTTCGCGTGGACGCCGGACGTGGCCGCCTCGGCCGCGGCCCGACTCGATGCCACGGTCATGGCCGCGAAGGTCCCGAGCTTTGCCGAGGTGCTGCGCCAGCGCCATGCGGGGGCCGGCGGCTGGGAGCGGATGCTGTCGCGCACGGCGTCGCTGCTGCGGGCGCTTGGCGACGCGCCGCCCCTCACTCCAGCGGTCTTGGGGCAGGTCCGCTGCCCGGTGCAGCTCCTGGTGGGGGAGCGCGATGACACCGTGACCTGGGAGCAGACGGCCGCGATCGCGGCGGCGCTGCCGAAGGGGACCGCCTCGCCCGTGCCGGGGGCGCCGCACCCCATCGAGAAGGTGCCCGTCAGCGCCCTCGCGCTGGCGCTGACGGAGCTGCGACAGGCCGTCGCGTAGCGGGCGCTACTTCTTCCGTTCGCCGGTGAAGGACGCGCTGCCCTGCCCGGCGAAGTCCACCTCGCCCTTGAGATGGTCGGCATCCACGATGGTGCCCTTGAACGCGAGCGTGGTACCACCGCTCGTGTTCACATCGAACGCGACCGCGTTGCCCTTCACGATGCCCTTGAAGTTGAGCAGCCCCATGCGCGACGACTCGTAGGTGCCGGTGAGCGAGTCGCCCTTCTGCTTGAAGGTGACCGTGGGCGTTCCGGTGCCGTTCTCGGTGACGACGGCAAAGGTCCAGGTGCCGGTGAGGTCCACGGCGATGCGCTGCGCCACGAGGGCGGCAGCAGGCAACGCGAAGGCGATGACGGCGGCGAGAAGGGGCGTGCGACGCATGGTTCGTGCAGGTGAGAGAGGAGGCATCAACGTGAGAGACCATCGCCGAACTTGGCGACGCCCGGGATGGTGATCGGGAGCTTGCCGGTGATCGGTGCCTTGCCGAGCAGCGCGCGCGCCGCGGCGCGCTGGGACGGTGTCCACGGGCTCCAGGCGATCAGATGCGCTTCGGTAAGCGGCAAGCCGAGTTGCAGATAGGGATTGTTGAAGCTGGCCAACACGACCTTGGTACCCGACGCGCGCAGCCCGTCGAGCAACTCCGGCAGCCCCTTGGTGGGGACCATGCTGGCGGTACTGCTCGACGCGCCCACATAGCTGGAGACGATCACGACGTCGGCGCCGCGTGCCAGATTAAGCGCGTTCTCCACCGACGCCGGCAGCAGCGCCGGATCGGGGCTCGCCCGGTACGCCCCCGTGCCGCCCGCCGCCGCGCCGGCCGTCACTTCGGCCACGATCTCAGGACTCAACTGCAGCGAGAGCAGGTTGCGATAGGTGCTGCGCAATTCGGCATCGAACGCCCGGCCGGCCCCCAGATCCACGCGCGGGCTCACGGTGATGCTGACCACCTTGGCATCTCGCCCGAACTTGAACGGCACGAGACTCAGCGAGTCACGGACCAGCGTGATCGACCGCTCCGAGAGGCGGTTCGCGCTGGCGACATTCGCCGCCGTACCGACCGTGGTGCGCAACGCCTCGACGTCCACAAAGCGGTCCTTGTCGAGCCCGAATTCATGCTTGGCCATGAGCAGCTTCTTCACCGATGCGTCCAGCCGGGCCTCCTTGAGGCGCCCCGAGGCGACGGCATCCACCATGGCTTGAATGGAGACCCGCGCGTCGGATGGCATCAACAGCACATCGTTGCCCGCCTCAATTGCCTTGAGCGTGGCCTCCTGCATCGTCATGCTGCCCAGGACGCCGTTCATGTCGAGCGCGTCGGTCACGAGCAGGCCATTGAAGTGCATATCGCGGCGCAGCAGGTCGGTCATGACCTTGGCACTCAGCGTCGCCGCGGTGTGCGTCGTGTCGAGCGCGGGGAGGTCGCCATGGAAGGTCATCATGCCGCGCAGCCCGATATCGATGGCGCTCTGGAACGGCTTGAGCTCCACACTGTCGAGGCGCGCGCGCGACACGTTCACCTTCGACAGTTCGAGATGCGAGTTCTGTTCGGTATCACCGTGACCGGGGAAATGCTTGCCCGTGGCGAGCATGCCGTTCTGCTGAATGCCGCGCACGAGATTGCGCCCCATCATGGCCACCAGCGTGGGATCTTCGCCCACCGAACGTGCGCTGATGACCGGGTTCTTCGGATTGTTGTTGACATCCAGCACGGGCGCGAACGCCATGTGGATGCCCATCGCGCGTCCTTCCTGCGCGGTGACGCGCCCCATCTCGTACGCGAGCATCGTGTCGCGTGCCGCGCCGAGTGCCATCTGGTATGGGAACGCCGTGGCCCCACCGAGCTCGATGGCATTCGGCAGGAACCAACCTCCGCGCGCCCGGAACGCCGCCCCCGTCTCGAGGTCGGCACTGACCAGCAAGGGCAGACGCGCGGCGCGCTGGAGGGCATTCACCTTCACCGCGATATCCGTCGGCCCGCCCACGGACACGATCACCCCACCGAGTTCGAGCTCGCGGACAAGCTTCTCGGTACCCGCGAACGAAGCGCCCTCGACGGCCGGGAAGTCGCCGAGTGTCCAGACCCAGATGAGCTGCGCGGCCTTCTGCCGCACGGACAGCGTCTTGAGCACCGAGTCGGCCCAGCGTTCGTCGGCGGCCGCATCGCGCGCGCGCACGACGCTGCGGGCAACGGGACTGGGGGCGGACGTGCCGGACGTCGCCGGGGCGGCAGCGGCGCAGCCAGCCACCAGCAGCGCCGCAAAGGGAGTCACGCGAGAAAAGGGTCGGGAGGCCATGCCTGAATACTAATTCGCCGGCGGGGCCGCACCCGCCGGCCGCACCCGCCGGCCGCCCAGGCCGCCTCAGCGGGGGAGCCGCACGACCGCAATGGCACCATCGCTCTCGATGGTCCCCTGCTTGGGCACATCGATGACCCAGCTCAGCGTGGCCCCGGGGACGCCCCACCGCAGATCCCGCACAATCACGTCCCGCTCGCCATCGATCCGCGGATCGATCCGATGGGTGAGGTTGCGGTGCACCTTGGAGACGGTCATCCCGATGTCGTGCGTGCCCGCCGCGAGCCAGAGCGTATCGCCCTCGAACTGCGTCGCGGCCCGCCAGATGCGCACGTGGTGCCGTTGCGTGAAGGTGTCGGTGACGTGCTGAAAGATCAGATCGGGCGGGCGACCATCAAGCGTTTGAGCCGACACCGGCTGATGCACATAGCCCCGCCCCGCCGCACTCCGCAGAAACGTTTCCAGATCGGCATGCGTGGACATCCGCTCGGGGATATCCCACCCCGCCGCCGCGAACGCCGCTTCCACCTGCGCGGTACTGCCCACCAGCACGACATTGATCCAGTCACCCGCCGCGCGGGCACCGGCCGTCAGCGCCCGCCGCGGCAGCCGCTCCCGCAGCAGCCCGCTGAGTTGCGGATCGGCGTTGTGACGCGGCTGCGGCGCGGCCACCAGCGGCGCGCCCTCGATCGCCCGAATGCGGACGAACAGATCACTGCCCGCGGGCAGGGCAATGCGGCGGTCGCGCAGGTGGGTGACGCCGCGCGCCGCCACCAGCGCCAACGTGGCCGCCGCCGGCATGAGCGGCTCCATGGCGGTGAGCACCCAGGTTCGGGGATCACGCCAGAACGCGATCGCCCGCTGGCCGACGATCCAACCAGTGCTGTCAACCGACTCCCGCGCATCATCCACACCACTCACCTGCGCGGTGACGCCCGCACAGCGCGCCGCGCAGAGGGAATCCCACTGGACGCGCAACCGATGACGGCTGCCGTGCTCATGCCGCACATCGACCGCCACCAGGCGACCGTGCCACACCGCCCCGGCCGGCCAGTCATGGCCGTCGGCCGTGCGGAGCGGTGCCAGCAGCGAGGCGTGCACGGCCCGCCCCACGTGCGCCGGATCGCTGCTGACCGACTGCAGCAGCCGCACGCTTACCACAGGATCTGCAACCGACACGCGCCGGGCGGGCGCGCCAGCCGTGATCACGAGCAGAGGAATCCCCAGCAGCGGGATGCCCAGCAGCCAACGCGAGCGCCCGACGCGCACTGGTTTACGCGGGCTCCGCGGTGATGGGCTCCCCGTGCGCCGGGGCGGCCGAGTCACGCCGCATCCCGACCAGTCGCAGCACGCGCTCGCGCCACCCATCGAGAATCTCATACACGGTGGGAATCACGAAGAGCGTGAGCAGCGTGGAGGTGATCGTCCCGCCAATGACCGCGCGACCGAGCGGCGCGCGGAAGTCGGCGCCCTCGCCCAACCCCAGCGCCACCGGAATCATGCCGGCGATCAGCGCGAGCGTCGTCATGAGAATGGGGCGCAAGCGAATCGCTCCGGCCTCGATCAGGGCCTCGCGCAGCGGCAGCCCCTTCTCCTCGCGCGTCCACTTGGCGAAGTCGATGAGAAGAATGGCGTTCTTGGCCACGATGCCCATGAGCAGGATCACCCCGATCAGACTCATGATGTTGAGCGTATCGCCGGTGATCAGCAGCGCGAGCACCACGCCGATGAGCGAGAGCGGCAGCGACATCAGAATCGCCAGCGGATCGAGGAAGCTGCCGAACTGCACGACGAGAATGAGGTACATCAGCAGCACGGCGATGCCGAGCGCCGCGCCGATGCTGCCGAACACTTCGGTCTGGCTCTTGAGCTGCCCGCCTTCGGTGATGCGATAGCCCTCCGGCAATCGCAGGCTGGTCAGCTTGGCATTGAGCGTCTGCTTGACGGTGCCCAACGACTGCTCGAGGTTCGCCCCGATGGTGACAGAGCGCTCGCGCTGATAGTGCTGAATCTGCGCCGGTCCGACGCCGGTCGAGATCGTGGCGATCTGCGACAGCGGGACCGTGACGGGCGCACCGGTCCCCTGCGCGGGGAGCACGAGCGGCAGGTTCGCCAGGTCGGCGGCGTTCTCGCGGGACTCGGCGGGGAGTCGCACACGCACATACCGCGTCTCACCGGCGGGATCGATCCAATTGCCGGCATCGACGCCGGCAAACGCCGGCCGGAGCGCGTTCGCGACCTGCCCCACGCTCACCCCCATTGTTCCGGCGAGCCCGCGGTTGAGCGCCACGCGCAACTCCGGCTTGGTGCCGCGGCTCGACAGCCCGACTTCCACGGCGCCCGGCGTCTGCTTCATGTACGACGCCACCGAATCCGCATACGCCGACAGGACCAGCGGATCGTTCCCCTGCAGCAGCAGCTGCAACGGCTTCTGCCCACCCATCGGCCCGCTGGCCTCGAGCAGATACGCGGTGACCGTACCGATCTGCCGCAATTCGCGCCGGATCCGCTCGCCGAGCGCCTTTTGGGAGATATGGCGGGCCTTCTTGGGCGCGAGCCGCACATAGATCTGCGCCGCATCCACCGCCCCGGTGCCACCGGCCGCGCCCACGGTCACATACGTGTAGCGCACTTCCGGATGGTTGGTGCGTACCATGGCGGCGATCTGCTCGGCCTGCGTGCGCGTGAACTCCAAACTCGATCCGGCCGGCGGCTCGACGGTGATGGAGAGTTCGCTGCGATCGGAATCGGGGGTGAAGCCCACGCCTCCAAAGCGCACCTGCAGCGCGACGGCCAGCACGAGTGAGCCGACGGCCACCGCGATCATGGTGTACCGATGATCCAGCGCCCAGGCCACGCCACCACGATACCGCTGCGCCTGCCGATCGAACCACACATTGAAGCGATCGAGCAGCCGCGTGATCCACACCCGCTTCTCGGGGGGCACGTGCGGATCGGGCCAGTACGCCGAGAGCATCGGATCGAGCGAAAAGCTCACGAACAACGACACCAGCACGGCAAAGGCAATGGTCAGCGCAAATGGCTTGAACCACTGCCCGGCGAATCCACTCATGAAGCCGACGGGCACGAAGACGGCGACGATGGAGAAGGTCGTGGCCGCCACGGCCAGCCCGATCTCATCGGTGCCCTCGCGCGACGCGGTGTAGTGATCCTTCCCCATCTCCACATGGCGCACGATGTTCTCGCGCACCACGATGGCGTCATCGATCAGGATGCCGATCGCCAGCGACAGCCCCAGCAGCGACATCGTGTTGAGCGTGAACCCGGCCATCCAGAGCGGCACGAACGCCGCCAGCGCGCTCACCGGCAGCGCGAGCCCGGTGATCACCGTAGACCGCCACGAGTTGAGGAAGAGGAACACGACCAGCACCGTGAGCAGCGCCCCCTCGACCAGCGTGGTCTGCACATCGTCCACGCTGCGCTTCACGCGCTCCCCAGCGTTGCGCACCACCTGCAGCTCCACGCCGGGGGGCAGCAGCTTGGTGAGCCGCGGCAGGAGATCGGTGATCCCGAACGCCACCTGCGTGGTGCTGTAGCCCTTCGACTTCACGATATCGAGACCGATCGCCTCGGCGCCGTTGTACAGCGCCGCGGAACGACGCTCGGCGGTGCCGCGCTCAACCGTGGCGACCTGCCCAAGCGGCACCACCGTGCCGTTCCGCGCAGCAACGCTCAACTGCGCGAACTCCTCCGGCTGCTCGATGCGACCGGCCAGACGGATCGCCCGCTCGCGCTCGGCGCCGGTAATGCGCCCGACCGGTGCTGCGAGATTCTGCGCGCGCACCGCATTGACGACCTGATCCACGCCCACACCGCTCGCGGCCAGGCGGGCCGGATCGAGAATGATGTTGAGCGTGGCGCTGTCCGCACCGGCGATGTTGACTTGCGCCACGCCGGGCACGCTGCGGATCTCACTGCCGATGACCCGGTCCGCCAACTCCGTCAGCTGCGCCGGCGAGCGGGTCTTGGACGTCAGCGCCAGTGACAGGATCGGCTGCGAAGCGGGATCGAAGCGCTGGACGATCGGTTCGACGATCTCCTGCGGCAGCTGCGCCCGCACCGCCGAGATCGCGTCGCGCACATCCTGCGTCGCCTGATCGGTGGGCTTGGAGAAGACGAACATCACCGTGATCTGCCCGAAGCCGTCGCTGCTGGTGGACATCAGCTGATCGATGCCGCTGATGCCGGCGATCCGATCTTCGAGGCGATCGATCACCTCGCGTTCGACCTGATCGGGCGATGCGCCGGGGTAGGCAATCCCCACCACCACGATCGGCGCGTCGACATCGGGAAACTCGTCCGTCTGCAGGCGCGACAGGGCCGCGAACCCGAAGACAACCAGCGCGAGCATCACGACGACGGTGATGATCGGCCGCTTGATGGCAAAGTCGGAGATGAACATGTCACTGGATCAACGCACGAGGGGAGGCGAGCGTCAATCGGGGCTTCCTTTCTTAACTGATCAGTGGGGGGTTGGGCGTTCTAGGGTTCGGGGTTTGTGGGTTGAGAACCCGTTAACCCCGAACCCTACAACCCCGAACCCCAAACTGATCGGTTCAGAACCCTTACTTGAGCGCTCCCGCCCCTCCCACCACCGGCAGCGTCACCGTCGTCTTGTCCAGATCAACGGTGAGCACCGTCCCCGGCTTCGGGTGGAGCGTGAAATCCTTGTCGCTGGAAAAGATCATGAACCCGATCCGCTTGCCGGCGGGGACGATCTGATCATCGGGCTCGAGATCGAAGGTCACGGTGACCGGCTTACCGGCCACGAGCGGTTCCGTCACCCGGAGCGACTTGGCGTTCGCGGGGTCGGCCCAGCCGCGCGTGATGATGCCGGCCTGGTTGTTGTTCCCCTGCCCCGCCGGCCATGGGAGCTCGACCATCCAGACCGTGAGGTTGGCGGCCGGCTTGTTCGACGCCAGCGTGATGCTCACCCGCGTGGTGCCGGAGAGGTGCACGGGTTGCGTCAGGACCGGCGTCGCGAAGAGCAGGCGGTTCCCTGAAGTCGCCGCCAGCGCGAGTGCACCCCCGCTGACGCTCGCGTCGTCGGCGAGCGACTCCGATCCCTGACCACCGGGCGCCTTGGTGCTCAGCGTGCCCAGTGCGTTGCCCCCCTTGCCGGGATAGAGCGTCACGGGCGCCGCACCCGGCACCGGAAAGTCGGCGTAGGGCGTGGGCTGCTGCCGGTTCTGCCCCTCGCGCACAATGAACGCCTTTGGATCCTTCTCCACCCCGTTGTTCACGCCGAGCAGATAGCGCGTGAACCACCGGTTCATCATGGCCATTGGCGGGTCGCCGCCGTGGCCGCCCTGATGCCAGTACTGCTGCACCGGCACGCCGTTCGCCTTCACCGCCTCGACCATCAGCTGCGTGTGGCTCGGCATCACGTTCCAGTCGTTGAAGCCGTGCGCCGTCAGCATCGCGGCCTTGATGCCCTTGGCCTGCAGGATGTAGTCGCGATTGGTCCAGAAGTCGCTCAGGTCGCCGGTGCGGCGATCGATGCCGGCACGAATGATCTGATCGCGCACCCGCTCGTTGCACACAGCGCGCTTGGCCGGATCGCCACTCTGCACGAAGTCATAGAGGACGTCGACATCCTCGCCGAGGTAGCCGCCAGGGCTCCGCACGAGGCCGTTGGCGCGATAGTAGCGATAGTAGGAATTGTTCGGCGAGACGGGGATGATGGCCTCGAGCCCCTTCACCCCGGTGGTCGCCGCCGCGATGGGCAGCGTCCCGTTGAAGCTCGTGCCCGTCATGCCGACCTTGCCGGTCGCCCACGTGGCCTTCACTTCGACGGTGCCGTCGATCGTGGTGTAGCCTTTCGCGCGGCCGTTGAGCCAATCGATGACGGCCTTGGGCGCGAGCGACTCGTTCATGCCGCCGATGGTGATGCACCCCTGGCTGAGCCCCGTCCCCGGCGACTCGCTATGGATGACCGCGAAGCCGCGCGGGACCCACTCGCGCACCTTGCTCGCGGCGATCATCCGCCGATTCGGCTGGAACGTGACGCCCTTGCCCAGCGTGCGCGGTGGTGGCGGATCGCCCAACTCCTGCTCGACCGGCCAGAAGACCGGATCGCTGCCGAGCGTACCGGCGAAGTACGGACTCGTTTCGTAGACCACCGGCACCTTGAGGCCGGTCGTGGTCGGCCCCGGGCGCGTCACGTCCACGTGGACGCGATCCTTCTTGCCGTCGTAGTCCGAATCGACCTCGGTCTCGACCCAGAGGTGCTCACGCAACCACTGCGACGTATCGGCGAAGGCGGCGACGACCTGGGACTGGCCATCAACAATCACGTAGGGCGCCGGGAGCGCGGCCCCCGATGGCGGGGTCGGCGTGGTGGACGGGGTCCGGCAGGCCGTCACGAATACGAGGGGGATCGCCACCGGCAGCAGCTGCCGGAGGGCGAACCGGTGCGGCGTCCGCCGGCAGGTCGGGGCGGAGCGCAAAGCGGAGGCACAAAGCGTCAGAGACATCCCCGAAGTTCGGCCCGGGTCGCGCTGACCGCCAGTGCGCGCGCGCCGCACGAGCGCCTAGAGCGCGCGCACCACGGCGCCCGGTCTGGCGGCCCGTTCGGGAGGCGCCGGCCGCAAGGCCCGCTGCACCTCGCGCCAGCGAAAGACGTGGCGCGCGGTGCGGAGCGTGTCCGGCAAGCCGGGATGGCGCGCGAAGAGTGCCACCACCCGCGGCTGCCGGTCCAACCACCGCGGATCCTCAAGCAGCCGCGGATTGGCGATCAGTTCCTCGTCGATGGCCGGATGGCCGTCGAGCAGCGCGTGGAACGCGCGCAAGGCCGCGCGTTCGGCGTCGGTGTGCGGATCAACGTGCAGCGGCATGAGTCCCTCGGCGGACGGGGGCAGGATCTGAGCAGGCGGCGCGACCATCGCGCCCTTGTGTTCAGAGTACGCCGTCCCCGCCGCCAGGTTCGCAGCGGAGCCGTTACGATCGTGCTAGGCTCCGGCGCGAGGGCTCGGTGCCATGGCTACCGCGACACGTCGTGCGACAGCGCCGCATAGGGCGCGGTGATCGTCTCCGCCGTCAGGTACGGACGCTTCTTCCGCAGCGTCTTGAGTTCAGGCACCATCACCTCGGCGGCCGGGTCATCGAAGAACCGCGGGTTCTCGGCGAGTTTCCGATCGAGCGCCGGGGTTTTCTCGCAGAGCGCTTCGAGCGCGGCGAGGTCGCGCCGGACGTCCGGCAGCATCTGCTGCCGCTGCTGCTCACGCCACATCACGAAATCCGGGCGCTGATGCAGCGCGTCCCTGACCTCGGGATGCGCCGCCACGAACGCGGCCGCCAACGGATGGCGCGTCAGCCACTGCGGCGAATCGAAGGCGGTGACGTTGGCGATGAGCGCGTCATCGGTGGCCGGATGCCAGTCCAGGAACGCATCGAGCTGTTTGAGCACCGGCAGCGTCGGCGGATCGAGCTGCGTCTGCGTGGGGGTGATCTGTGCGGTGGCCGTCGCCGGCGCGGCGCACAGGACCGTCAACACAACGAGCGGCGCGACCAATCCGGTCGCAAAGCGGCGAAACATGATGACCTCCAGCGACCGTGGGTCGCACATGGAAGAAACGCGATGACGAGAAAACGCATCGGCATATGCGAGTACGCCTCGCCCTCGCGAGTGTTTGCCTTGTACGATGTTACGATCGTGCTACGATGCCGTCAGGGATTCGCTGTCACGCACCACGGCGTCGCATGACAGCATGGAGGACGCGTGCGATGTCTCGCGTCGCGCCTGGCCTTCAGCGTACCCGCCGATGTCTGTGCTGCTGCTCAACGGGGCCCTCGGCCCCGACCCGCTCCTCGACGATCTGGCCGCGCGTCTGCGTCATGACTTCGAAGTCCGCGGCGCGACCGTGGAGACCGTGTTGCTCCGCATCGAGTCGATCGCGTGGTGTCAGGGCTGCTTCGCCTGTTGGACGCACACGCCCGGCACCTGCAAGATCCACGACGTCGGGCGAGACCTGGCGCGCGACTTCGCGCAGGCCGACACGGTGGTGCTGCTCACGCCGTCACGGTTCGGCAGCTATTCCTCGGAGAGCAAGAAGCTCCTCGATCGCACGATGAGCATGCTGCTGCCATTCTTCCGGCGCCTCGATGGTGAGACCCATCATCGCCCCCGGTACGAGACCCGCCCGCGCTTCGGCGTCCTCGCGGTGCTCGAGCACGCCGACTTCGACGACGCCGCGACCCTGCGCGTCCTCGCGGAGCGCAACGCGGTGAATTTCGCCGCCCCGGCGCATCACACCGAGGTCATCAGCCGGCATCAGTCGCACGGCGTGGCGCTCGCCGCCTGTGACCGTCTGGTTGACACGCTCTCCGCCACGCCCAGCCCCCGGGCACCGGCGCGACATCCCGATGCGCTCCTGCCGGCCATGGCCCGGCGCGCCGCCGCAGCGCCGCCCCGCGAAGCGCTGGTGCTGGTGGGCAGCGCCAAGCCCCGTGGCGAAAGCACGTCCGAAGCACTCGGGATGGAGCTGCTCGAGCGACTGGCGCTTCAGGGCGTGAACGGCCGGATCGCGCACGTGCACCGCGACGCCAACGACCCGCGCAGCCTCGCCACGCTGGTCGCCTCGGTGCGCTCCGTGGATCTGCTCGTGCTGGCAACGCCGGTGTACATCGACGCCTTGCCATGGCTCATGACGCGCGCGCTGGAAGCGATCGCCGATGACCGCCGCGGCCTTTTCGACCCGCCCCCGCTCGCCGTGGCGATGATCGCCAATTGCGGGTTCCCCGAAGCCCGCCACTGCGCCGTCGCGCGGACAATCGGCGCGTTGTTCGCGCGCGATGCGCTCGCCACCTGGGCCGGCGCGCTCCAGCTCGGCGGCGGCGAACTCATGCACGGCCGCGCGCTCCCCGAGGCCGGACACCTGCTGGCCCGCCTCGCGCCCGCTCTCGATCGCGCCGCCCGTGCGCTCGCCGCCGGCGACCGACTCGGCGATGACGAGATCCTCGCCTTCCAGGACCCCCTCGTGCCCAGGCTCGCCTACACCGCCGTGGACGGCGCGGGCTGGCTGTGGACGGCGGCGCATGAGGGGGCGGTTTTGCGGTTGTGGGAGAGACCGGACCGGCAAAAAGCGTATACGTGAAGCGTATACGTACGGCGTATACGTGGGGCGTATACGTGGGGCGTATACGTGGGGCGTATACGTGGGGCGTATACGTGGGGCGTATACGTGGGGTGGAGTTGACCCGATTTCGTGGACTAGTTCCTCACCCTAGGTTGGAGCGGGAGGCAGTTCATG
>JAIEMN010000064.1 GCA_019752115.1 Gemmatimonadaceae bacterium | reverse complement strand
TGCGTCGCGGCCGTGCTCGCCGCATCGGCGGCGCCGGCTGGCGAGGCCTCGCGGCGTCGGTGGCAGCCCCGCTGGTGGTGGGGCGCCGCCGCGGCGGCCGTGCTGGTGGTGACCGTCTCGCGTCCATGGCGGGCCGATCTGCCGCAGCGCGCGGCCGACAGTACGGCGACCCCCGGGTCGGCCACCCCCGCGTCACCCGTCGGTGCCATTTCGGAGGACGCCGCCGGCAACGTGCACTTCGAGCTCGCGCTGCCGCGTCAGGCGGCCGCGGTTTCCATCGTGGGCGACTTCAACGGCTGGGACGCGAAGGCCACGCCCATGACGCGTGACGGCGGCGAGTGGAGCGCCAAGGTGGCGCTGCCGCCCGGTCGCCACGTGTACGCCTTTGTCGTGGATGGCGCGACTTGGGTGGTGGATCCCATGGCGCCGCAGGTGCCGGACGCGGGCTACGGCCCCACCAACGCCGTCATCGTGGATCCGCGCTGATGGTCGGTCTGGGCACGACGCTGCTGATGGTCGCGCAGTTCAGCGCGCAGCTGGCAACCACCGCGTTGCCGGCGACCCGCGCCGTCGTGTCCGATACCCTGCCGGCGGTCACCGCGCCCGCGCGTCCGCTCTCCGGCGCGCCGCAGCCGGCGCAGTTCGACGCCTCCCGCTTCGACTCGCTCACCGCGCTCAGCCTGCGCAACATGCTCGACGAAGCATACGACCGCGGCCTGCCGGTGCGCCTGCTCGTGAATCGCGCGCTGGAAGGCGCGGCGCGCCGCGTCAGTGGCCCGCGCATCTTGCGCGTGGTGCGCGAGTTCTCCGATGCCCTGGCCACGGCCAAGTTCGCCTTGGGCGACGGCTCCACCGAAGCCGAACTCGACGCGGCGGCCACGGCCATCAGGGCCGGCATCGAGCCGCGCACGCTGGCCGGCCTGCGGACCACGCGACCGGCCGGGACCGCCGTGACCGCGCTCGTGGTGCTGACCGATCTGGTCGGCCGGGGCGTGCCGCTCCCGACGGCCCGCGAAGCGGTCACGACCTTGGCCGCCCAGTCGCGCTCGGATGAGTCGCTGACGGGCCTCCAGCAGACGGTGGCAAAGAATTCGCAGCGGGGGCCCGGTATGGCTCTCGATGCGCTCAATCGCTATGTTCGTGGAACAGTCTCCGGCGCCTTCCCGCCCGGAGCATCGGCAGGCAAACCAGTTCGCCCACCCGATCCGTGACGCACGCCCGCCCAGTCTTTCGCGCGTCGCGCCGCCCCTCGCCGAGCCCTGCGCTCGCGAGCCGCGGATGGGCTGTGCCATGCCTACTGTCGTCGGCGTTGGCGGTGCTGCTCCCCTGGCGGGCGAGCGCGCAGGCGCGCGGCGACGCCCCCATCGCCCCCGCCTCCACGATCGGCCCCGTCACCGACGGCTCGACACTCTCGGTGCTGGGGCTCGCGTCCTCGGACGGGTCGAACAGCCTCAACAACCGGAACCAGCTCTGGTTCGGTGCCACGCAGCGGGTGGGGCAGCTGGGGCGCGTCAACTTCGCGGCCATGGCGAGCGGCAACTGGCGTTTCCGCGACGCGCTCGGTGGTGATGCCACCACGCAGGGCATGCTCGCCTTCCGTGCGCGCACCCGGCTGGGCAACCAGCGGCTCTGGAGTGCGGTGAGCTACGGGCAGGCCAATCTCGACGGCAGTTCGGCCAGCGGGCTCGTGGGCGTGGCACCGGTCTCGATGGCCAGCAACACGGTCTTCGATTCCCCGTCCGCCGACACGACCATTTCGCGTCGCATCGATGTCGGGCGCATCAGCCGGGCGGAAGCGGGGATGGTGTCGAACCTCGGCGGCATCGAGTTCTCCGTCGGCATGAGCGTGGAGCGGGCCTCCCGCGTCACCACGCAGACGATCACGGTGAGCGAAGCCGATGCGGTACCGGTCATGACATCGCTCGGGCTCGTGCGCCGCTCGACCAGCCGCACGCAGCGCACGCTGCAGCGGCGCGACGTCGCCACCGGCATGGCGTCGATGGGCTTCAACACCGGCTCCACGACGTGGCTGCTCTCGGTGGCCACGCCGCTCGTGAGCTCACTCGACAGCGACGATTTGGCCCCCAAGGCGGCACCGGTGCCGACGATCGCCTCGATCGCCATCGTGCAGCCGGTCACGCAGTGGCTGTCGCTCGTGGGCGCGGCCGCGTCGAACACCGCCACGATGGGGGGCGCGCAGTTCCGCGATCAGGTGCAGGGCCCGCGCCGCGACTTCTCCCCGATGGTCGCATTGGGCGTGCGCATCTCCCGCTTCCATGATCGCGATGGCGACGGGACGCCGGGCGGCATTCTCGCCTTCGAAACGCGCACGCTCGGTGCGGTTGACTCCATCTCCATCGAACGGGCCCCCGAAGCCGTCACGCGCCTCGAAGGCGACACGCTCCGCGTGGTGCTGCTCATCGATGCGCCGCGTGCCGAGTCGGTCGAACTGATGGGCGATCCCACCGAGTGGAGCGTCCGCTCGATGCGGCGCAACGCCGCCGGCCGCTGGCGCGCCGAACTCAAACTATCGCCGGGAATGCATCGCATCATCGTGCGATCGGATGGCGGCAAGTGGGTCGCGCCGCCGGGGCTGCCGGTGGCGTCGGATGACTATGGGTCGCCGGTGGGGATGATCGTGGTTCGGGGGAGACGGTAGCGGGGCGCCTTTGGCGCCCCGTTTTTTTTGAGTGGAGAGGCGAGAGGCGAGTGGGAGTTGGGGTGGTGAGACTGAGTGGTGAGACTGAGTGGTGAGGATGAGTGGTGAGTGCTTTGGGTACAACGTGCGTTGGAATGGTGAGAGGGTCTGACGGCGTTGGTGTTACCGTCGCGGCATGACTCAGAACCCAGACCGACTGCAGGTACTCACCAAGGCGAAACAGCTGGCGATCAGTGTGCATCTGCTGTGTGACCGTCACCAGAGCGCGCTGAAGCGGCAGATGCCGACGTTGCGCACGCAACTCCTACGGGCGGTGGACTCGGTGCCGCTGAACATTGCGGAAGGCGCCGGGAAGGGCTCGCCGGCGAGCTTCAGCTATCATCTCGACGTGGCGATCGGCTCGTGCAATGAGGTCGAAGTGCAGCTCGATCTCGCGATCGCGGTCGGGGCGCTGCCGACCACGGCCAAGCCGCTGCTGGCACAGGTGGTCGAGGTGCGGCGCATGGCGATCGGCCTGCGCAAGAGAATCCTCTCGCGGGGAACGGAATGAGGCCGGGCGCGAAGCGCCCGGCCTCTTGGGGATTGCTTGGAGAAGCGAGAGGCGAGTGGGAGTTTGGGTGGTGAGCGGGAGTGCTCAGTACTGCCGCTCACCACGCAAACTCCCACTCGCCTCTCGCCTCTCAAGGAAACCCCACCTAGTTCTTCCCGCCCCGCACCCGAATCGTCTGACTCGTCGAGTCCGTCCCCCCCGCCCCCGACACCACCAGCGTGAGTTGGTACTCACCGGGCGGCACGTTCGGGAAGTTGATCTGGAGGGAACGCCCCGGCCCACCATCCGGGCGGCCGTTGTCGTTGTACTTGATCGAGACGGGCGTCAGCGCCTTCGACAAGCCGAGCGACGCGCCGAACTTCTGCATGAAGCTGGCGCCGAGTCGGGTGGCGCGGAGTTGTACCTGGAGCGGCGCGCCGGGGCTGGCCTGGCGGTACATCTCCCAGTAGATGCCGATCTGCGTGCCGCCTTCGATGTCGGTCGAGCCGTAGGCCTGCGTGGCATTGCGCTCGAGCGACGGCGTGAGCGAGGCATCGCCGCGGGCGAGGAGCAGGAAGTCGGACAGGCGCGTGCCGGGGGGCAGTGGTTGCACCGTGGTGCGTACGCGCGCGGCGCGCTTGCTCACCGGGGCCAGCACCTCGAGGCTCGCGATCTTCGGCTCGGTGAGCGGCACGAGCAGCGCGCCGTTGGCGCCGGCGCTGTCCTTCTTCGTTTGCACCGGCGTGCGGCCGTTGAGCGCATCGAGCGTGACGCCCGCGGTGTACGGCGCCTTGCCCATCTCGAGATCGCGCACCAGGCGATAGCCAGCGGCGACGAGCGTGGTGTCGCCGCGCACAAAGCGGGCGAACTGATGCGGCAGCGCGCCGAAGCCGGCGGCGTAGCGCGTGCTGTAGCGCATCCGCGCCTTCTTGCGCATCGGGTCCCAGTCCACGGCGGTGGCGGTCAGCGGCTTGTTGATCGCCTCGAGCGTGGGCATGAAGTCATAGCTCGGCGTCGGCTCATGGCCGATCACCTGCGGCGGGCGCGGATCGGCGACACCGCCGTTCTGCACGCTCCACGCGGCGGGCCAGCCGTAGCGGACCTGCGATTC
Organism: Gemmatimonadaceae bacterium; assembly: GCA_019752115.1. Lineage (NCBI taxonomy): Bacteria > Pseudomonadati > Gemmatimonadota > Gemmatimonadia > Gemmatimonadales > Gemmatimonadaceae > Gemmatimonadaceae bacterium. The sequence continues at coordinate 15,180 of JAIEMN010000064.1, read as the reverse complement.
GAGCAGGTCATCGCCCCACTGCAGGTCGTACGGAATGCGGCCGAGTGAGTGAATGCGCGACATCGTGCGGCGCGCGTACAACTCGTTCTCGAGATCGTTGCCGTCGGTCATCCAGAGCGGCTGCCCGAGGCGGAAGATCTTGGCGTTCTCGCCGGCGCGATTGGCGCAGCCGAGCGCCTTGTAGGTGGGCTGCATCGCCGGGTCGAGCCAGAGCGTGAGATCGGTCCACGCGCAGCGCTGCGCCTCCGGCATCGCGGCGAGCGCGCGCGAGAACGCGGCGGCCGCATCCTTGTGGCGATTCGCATTGTGCAGCGCGAGCCCTTCGAGCGCCGCACACCACCAGGCAGTGCCCTTGCAGGCGCGCGCGGCGCGGATGGCGGTGTCGGGGAACTGCGCTTCGATGGCGTAGCGCACGCGCATGCCGTTCACCCAGTCATCGCGCGGGTCCGAGGCCTGCGCCTGCCCCAGAAACTCCAGCAGCTGCTCGCGCTCGATCTTGGCATCGTTGCGCTCGGCGGGCGGCGGGACATCGCCGTTGTTGTTCCAGTAGCAGATGCGTCCGATCGGCACTTCGCACGTTGCATCGGCGCCGCCGTTGTAGAAGCGGAGGCCGAGGCGATGGTTGCGCTCGAAGGCATCCTGCTGCTGGCGCGCCTGCCTGCCGATCGAGCTGATCGAACCGGAGGTCCCGCGCAGCGGGTCGAGCGGCGCCTGCGGGCGCGCGCTGTCGGGTGTGGCGCCGGATTGAGCGGCGGCCGGCGTGATCGCGAACACGCCGAGCAGGAGCATGCTCGCGAACGGGCGCGTCACGCGGCGGAAACGTCGCGGCGCGGCGCCGAACACGGCGCCACGCAGCAACTGGGCAATGCGATGATCCACGAGTCGTCTTCTGAGGTGGTCCAACAGTCCGGCGAAACTTAGCCCCAGAAGCGCCGACGGGATCAGAAGGAGAGTTTCATCCCCGCCGTCAGCGCCCAGTTATGGGCCAGGTTGCCGTCGGCCCGAAAGCCTATGGCCTGTTCCGAGTTGAAACGGCTGATCCAGTCCTTCGCCTGCGCACGCAGCGCGAAGCCCTTCGACAAGCCGATATCGATCCCTACCCCGGCGGAGTACGCGACGTTCGAGGCCCGCGTGTTGAAGACGCTCGCCTGGATGTCGTTCGTCATGCCGCCGATCCCTCCCTGCACGAACGGCGCGATCCCCGTGGCGCGGTTCCCCAGCCCGCCAATCTCGAGGCCGGCGTCGTAGAGCCACGTCTTCGCACTCCCGACATTGACACCTCCGATGAGGGGCAACCCGATGCGCAAGTCACCGCTGGCGTAGGCGAGGTTGCCAACGAGCGCGACGCCACGGGTGAGCGGGACGCTCCCCTGCACACCGGCCATCGGCGCATTGCTGTTCTTGAGGCTCGTGCCGATCGGGCCGTCATACCAATTGCCGGTCACGAGGTACCCGGCAAACGGGGTCAGGGTGGCGCCGGCCCCCGCCTGCGCATGCAGGGGCACAGCAAGAAGGGCGGCACCGGCCGCGGCGGCCACGAACGAGCGGCGAACAGTCGAGGTGATCATGGACAGAACTCCGGTTGGAGAGACGCGTCCATGGAGGGGCATACCTCGCGCCGGGCGGGGAGCACGCAGATAAAGCCTTACTGGGCTTTTACTTATCGATTTCTACGGCGACTCAGGTGTCCTCGTTTCAGGACATCTCCAGGTCGCTGGCGTCCTCGCCGGGACTATGGAAAAGGTCTCGCACAGAGGCACAGGGGACACAGAGGGGCACAGAGTTTGTTTCTGTCTCTGTGCCCCTCAGTGTCCCCTGTGCCTCTGTGCGAGAACTCCGCGCCCGCCGAGCGCGCATAATCTTTTAAGTTGCTCCGATGCCGAACGTTGCCTCCCAGAAGCCGGCCGTCGTCCTCCTGAGCGGCGGGCTCGACTCCACCACGGTGCTCGCCGTCGCGAAGCGCCAGGGCTTTACCCCGTATGCCATGACCTTCCGGTACGGGCAGCGGCACAGCGTGGAGATCGAGGCGGCGCGGCGCGTGGCGGCGGCGCAGGGGGTGGCTCAGCACGTCGTCGTGGACATCGACCTCCGGCAGTGGGGCGGCTCGGCGCTGACGTCCGACGCCGAGGTCCCCAAGGACCGGGACCTCGCCGAGCATAGTGCGGAGATTCCGGTGACCTACGTGCCGGCCCGCAACACGATCTTCCTCTCCTTCGCCCTGGCGTGGGCGGAAGTGCTCGGCGCGCAGGCCATCTTCATTGGGGTGAACGCCTTGGACTACTCCGGCTATCCCGACTGCCGCCCGGAATACGTGGCGGCGTTCGAGACGATGGCCAACCTGGCGACGCGCGCCGGCGTCGAGGGGACGGGGCGGATCACTATTCACGCCCCCCTGCAGCATCTGACCAAGGCGGGGATCGTGGAGCTGGGGCGGAGCCTGGGGGTGGACTACAGCCTTACGACCAGCTGCTACGACCCGGCGCCGGACGGTACCGCCTGCGGCCACTGCGACGCCTGTCAGCTGCGGCTCAAGGGATTTGAAGAGGCGGGGGCGAGCGACCCCATCGCCTACGCGCGCTGAGCCATGGCCTACACCGTCAAGGAGTGCTTCTACACCCTGCAGGGCGAGGGGGTGAACGCCGGCCGCGCGGCGGTCTTCTGCCGGTTTTCGGGGTGTAACCTCTGGACCGGCCGGGAGCAGGACCGTGGGACGGCCGTCTGCACCTTTTGTGATACCGACTTCGTCGGCGTCGGCCCGGATGGGGGGAAGTTTGCGACCGCCGCCGAGCTGGCGGCCTTTGTGAAGAGCCGCTGGCCGGCCGACGCGCCGGCGGATGTCCGGCCCTTCGTGGTGTGCACCGGTGGCGAGCCGCTCCTCCAGCTGGACGACGCGGCCGTGGCCGCCTTGCACGCGGCCGGGTTCGAGGTCGCGGTCGAGACGAACGGCACCCAGCCGGCGCCGGCGGGGCTCGATTGGATTTGTGTGAGCCCCAAGGCCAACGCCGAGGTGGTGCTCACCGCGGGCGACGAGCTCAAGCTGGTCTTTCCGCAGGCGCTGGCCCGGCCGGAACGGTTCGAGCAGCTCGATTTCCGGCACTTCCTGCTGCAGCCCATGGACGGTCCCGAGCAGGCCGAGAACACCCGGGCGGCGCTCGCGTATTGCCTCGCCCACCCCCGCTGGCGGCTGTCGGTCCAAACGCACAAAGCGCTCGGGATTCGCTGACCCGCCGGGTCGTTCCCGCACCGGGCAAACCCTTGCCCGCCACGTGACGGCTGCCTCTGGTGTGACGCGTGACGATGGGGTAGGTTGGGGGTCCTTGGATAGGCGACGCCACAGCCGACACCGGTTGGCGCGACCCGTCTACTGACCCTGCTCCCCGCGCCCGCGTGCCCCATTTCCGTCGCCACCTGCTGCCTGTAGTCGCTGCTGCCCTCGTGGCGGTGGCGTCGTCGGCGCAGGCGCAGAGCACGGAAGCGATCTCGCCCAAGAAGCCGTTCGCCGCGTTCAGCGCGTCGGCCGAGCGTCTGCGCGATAGCGTTGTGGCGATGGCGCGTGGGTCGGTGGGCACGCGCTACAAGCTCGGCGGCACGAAGCCGGGCGTCGGTCTCGATTGCAGCGGTCTCGTGCGCTATGCGATGAGCGTGATCGACCTGGTCATGCCGCGCACCGCCGCGACGCAGGCCAAGGCTGGTACCGAAGTGCCGAAGGATCTCACCGCGCTCAAGCCGGGTGATGTGCTCACGTTCGGTCGCGGCCAGCGCATTTCGCACGTCGGCATTTACGTGGGCGACGGCAAGATGGTGCACGCCAGCACGTCGCAGCGCCGCGTGATCGAAACGTCGATCACCGCCCGCAACCCGCTGCTCCGCCAGTGGAAGGGTGTCCGCCGCTTCGTCGACGGCGCCTCGGCGAAGTTCCGCGATTCCGTGCTCGCCTTCGCGGATACGCTGCAGTAAGCCACTCTCCGTTTCGAAATGCTGCCGATGCCTTTGGGTGTCGGCTTTTTGTTTTTTGGCCACGGATTTCACGGAAACGCACCGTGTCGTCCCGTGCGCGAGAGGGAACCGTGCGTTTCCGCGTAATCCGTGGCGATTTTTTCAGCGGCGGAGCGGTTGCGCCTGAGCAGCGGCGATCGCACGATATGGCACGCTGTTTCCCGCCCACCCCGATGAGGTCTGCATGACGATTCGATTCCTGCGCACGGCCGTCTTCGCCTGCGCCGCGACGGTCGCCTTCGCGCCGTCGTGGTCCCTGGCCCAGTCGCCCGCGGCCCCGAAAGACCGGCTCACGATCGCCGACTACTTCAACTGGGAAGACGTCGCCAATCCGACGATCTCCCCCGATGGCAAGCAGGTGCTCTACACGCGCACCTGGATCGATCAGATCAACGACAAGCGCGAGTCGTCGGTGTGGATCATGAACATCGACGGCACCAAGAACCGCTTCCTCGTGAAGGGCGCCGATGCGAAGTGGGCGCCGGATGGCTCGCGCATCGCGTACATCGCGCCGGGAGAGCCCGGCGGGGCGCAGATCTGGGTGCGCTACATGGACGCCGAAGGCGCCACCACGCAGATCACGCGACTCACCGAAACGCCGGATGGCCTCGAGTGGAGCCCCGACGGCAAGACGCTCGCGTTCGGCATGCTCGTGCGCGGCGGCGACGAGATGCGCATCGCGATGCCCACCCCACCCAAGGGCGCGAAGTGGACCGAAGCGCCGCGCGTGGTGACCAAGGTGAAGTATCGCGCCGACCGGCAGGGGTTCCTCGAGAACGGGCTGCGCCAGCTCTTCACGGTGCCCGCCGATGGCGGTACGCCGCATCAGGTCACGACCGGTGACTGGCCGTCGAACGGCACGACCTGGACGCCCGACGGCAAGCGCCTGCTCTTCACGTCGCTGCGCACGCCCGACGCCGAGTATGCGTGGCGCGAGAGCGAGATCTACGCCGCCGATGTCGCCACCGGTGCGATCACCGCACTCACGAAGCGCAAAGGGCCGGACAACAACCCGACGCCGAGCCCGAACGGGCAGTACATCGCCTACACGGGCTACGACAGCACCGATGCCACGTGGAAGGACGCCGCGCTCTATGTGATGAACGCCGACGGCAGCGGCGTGCGTGTGCTCACCGAGAAGCTCGACCGGTCGCCGGCCGGGCTGCTGTGGGCGCCGGACAACAGCGGCGTGTACTTCAACGTCGAGAACGAAGGCTCGAAGAACCTGTGGTTTGCGTCGCTCAAGGGAGAGGTCCGGCAGGTCACGAAGGGCGTGCAGGTGCTCACCGTGACCGACCTCGGCGCGTCGTTCATGGCGGTTGGGGTCAACACCACGCCGACCAAGCCGAACGATGTCGTGGCGTTCGACGTGCGCACGCCTGACGGGCGTATGCCGGTGCTCAAGCAGCTCACCGACGTGAACGCCGACGTCCTCGCTGGCAAGCAGCTCGCCACCACCGAAGAGGTGTGGTACACGTCGGTGGATGGGTACAAGATTCAAGGATGGATCGTGAAGCCGGCGGGCTTCGATCCGTCGAAGAAGTATCCGCTGATGCTCGAGATTCACGGCGGGCCGCACAGCATGTACAACGTCGCGTTCAACTTCTCGCGGCAGGACCACGCGTCGAACGGCTACGTGATGCTGTACACGAATCCGCGCGGCTCCACCGGCTACGGCAGCGCCTTCGGCAACGCGATCAAGAACGCCTACCCCGGCAAGGACTTCAACGATCTCATGGCCGGCGTCGACACCGTGGTGAACCGCGGCTTCGTTGACAACAATCGGCTCTATGTGTTCGGCTGCTCCGGCGGTGGCGTGCTGACCGCGTGGACGGTGGGGCATACCGATCGGTTCGCCGGCGCGGTGTCGATGTGCCCGGTCATCGACTGGGTGAGCTTCGTCGGCACGACCGACGGCTCGAGCTGGTACTACAACTTTGCCAAGTACCCGTGGGAAGATCCGAGTGAGCACCTCAAGCGCTCGCCGCTCATGTACGTCGGCAACGTGAAGACGCCCACGATGCTCATGACGGGTGTGAATGACCTGCGCACGCCGATCTCGCAGACCGAGGAGTTCTACGAGGCGCTCAAGATCCGGAAGGTGCCCACGGCCATGATCCGGTTCAACAACGAGTGGCACGGCACCAGCTCCACGCCGAGCAACTTCATTCGCACGCAGCTCTACCTGCGCAGCTGGTTCGACAAGTACCGCCAGCCGCCGACCAACTCGAAGGCGATGCAGAACCAGCAGGAGCCGCAGCCCTGAGCGACCTGCTGCTGCGCGGACGGGGGCGCGAGGTAGGACAGCGCGCCCCCGTCTGGCTGGTACGCGCCTGTGGCGTGGCCGTGGGGCTCGCCATGGTGCAGTTCGGCGATGAGCTGGGCCTCTGGATGTCGGCCGGCGTGTCGCTGCACGTGATGCGCCTGGGCTTTGGACTCCTGGGCGCGGCGCTGGCCACGTCGTCGTTCGGCGCGTGGCTCTGGCTCCTGCTTGGTGCAGAAATCACAGTTTTTGCGCTGGCGGTCTACACGCCGCTCGTGGTACCGCTGGCGCCGCGCTTCGTGCGCTCGGACGTCCCCGGCCCGGCCGATGCCATCGTGGTCTTTTCGGGGAGTGTGAATTCGGCGGGCCGCGTGCACGACGCCGCACTCGAGCGGCTGCTCTCGGCGCTGCAGATCGCCCGGGCGCGCCGGATCGTCCAGCTGGGGCTGTCGGTGGTCGCCGATGAACACGATGCCCGGACGCCGGGCTCCGACCGCGATCAGCGTGAGCTGGTGGCGCTCGCGCTCCCCGGCGTCGAGCCACGCTTCGTCCGGGATGTGCACAGCACCCGCGATGAGGCACTCGCCTTTGCCGCCCTCGCGCGCACGCACGGCTGGCGGCGGGTGATCGCGGTGACGTCGCCGATGCACTCGCGGCGCGCCTGTGCGGCGCTGGAGGCCGCCGGGCTGGCGGTGGAGTGCCGCCCCGCCACCGAGCGCGAGTACGACCTGCGACGCCTCGACCGCCCGGGGAACCGCCGGCTCGCGATGCAGGATGTGGTGTATGAAGCCGCGGCCACACTGCTGTACCGGGCGCGGGGGTGGATGCGCTGAGCCGTGCCCGGGGCCACCAGCCCCCGCAATTTCCCGGACCAATTTGGGTTTTGTGTGATCTGGGCCACTTTCAGCGGGTACCCGAGCCCGGTACGTTCCCGGGGCAAACCAACCCCAACTCCCGAACCGATGCGCCTGTTCCACGGTATGCGCACGACCGCGTTGGCCCTCACGGCCCTCGCGCTCACGACCGCCTGCACCGACACCGCCTCCCGCGCCCGCGCCGATTCTCTGGCTGCGGCGCTGGCCACGGCGACCGCCGCCCGCGACTCCCTGCAGGGACTCGTGCAGGGCTCCTCCGCCGACAAGGACCGCGCCATGGCGCAGGTCGTCGAGGCGTCCAAGTTCGCCGATGAGATCGACGCCGAGCTCCGGAAGGTGAAGGGGCTCTCGAGCAAGGTCTCGGTGAACAAGAGCGACGAATCGGGGAAGACCGAAGCCGCCGCCGCCCAGAAGGACATCCTCGATCGTCTCGCGCAGCTGCGTCAGCGGCTCGCCGCGCGCCAGAAGCAGGTCGCGGCGCTCCTCGACACGCTCAAGACGATGCGGGCCGATTCGACCGCCACGGCCACGCTCCTCGCGGATCTGAACGCGCGCCTGTCACAGCGCGACAAGGAAATCGCGGCCTTCCAGGACGAGATCCGTCAGCTGCGCTCGGCCAACGAAACGCTCGTCGCCGAAAAGGCGGTGCTCAACGACACCGTGAAGGCGATGGACGTGCGCGAGAACAAGGTCTTCTACATCGTGGGCTCGCGGCGCCAGCTGCTCGCCGACGGCGTGGTGGCCGAAGAAGGCGGCTCGCGCGGCCTGCTGATCGTCAAGCTCGGCAAGACGCTCGTGCCGGCGCGCTCGATCCCCGAAGCCAAGTTCACCGGCGCCGATCGCCGGCAGACGCTCACGATTCCGCTCCCCAAGGGCGACCGGGCGTACAAGATCGTCTCGCGCCACGACGTGGGGCTGATCGAAGTCGCCAAGAAGGAAAAGGACGGCTCGTTCCGTGGCGAAAGCATCCGTATCACCGATCCGGCCAAGTTCTGGGCGCCGTCGCGCTATCTGATCATCGCCGAGAAGTAACCCGCAGAACCGTACCGGTGGGCCACCACCGGTACGCCACCCACAGCAACGCGGCGCCTACGGCACTCCAGTAGGCGCCGCGTTGTGCATGGAGGGCCAGCGGAATCGCATCCTGCAGCAGCAGCGGCGCCGGCTCGGCGAAACGCACCCACCACGCGCTCACGCCCTGTCGGTCGAGCACGACGGCCATCACCCAGCCGGTGATGAGTACCAGGTGCGCGGCAACCTTGTGATTGAGCAGCGCGTGCACCGCGAGCGACAGCGCGGTGAGCTGCACGAAGGGCAACCAGAGCGTGAAGACGGCCCATGTGAGGATGAGCGCCGCCGTTCGCAGCGTGGGGGCACTCCCGAAGGCCAGCAGCGCCCCGACGAGCACCAGCGGCCCAATGACGGCCAGCTGCGCCTGCACCACTCCCAGCAGCCGACCGGTGAACAACGCGCGGGGCGCCACGCCGATGGCGTCGAGCACACTGGCCACGCGCACATCGCGCTCCCGCCACACGAGCTCGCCCGCGTAGACGGTCGCGAGGAGAATGAGAAAGAGGCGGGAGTGGGTGTATACCGCGTCGAGAATGGTGGCCGCGGAGGCCGCGCCGCGCGTCGCGGCCCAAGCGTTCGCGCCGGCATTGAGCACCGCCAGCGCCGACACCGCCCGCCAGCCGCCGTCGAGCGTGATCCAGCCCCGCGTGAACAGTCGGAGTGACTCGCGGGCGCTGGTGGCGTGAGCGAGCGCGGCGATCACGCGCGCGGCGGCCCGCCCCTGCACCGTGCTCGCAGGGTGGGTGGCGGGAGCAAAGAGCCGCGCGCGGCCGCGCGTCAGCAGCCACGCGACGAGCGCGGCCGCCACGCCGAGCCAGAGCACGCGATTGGCCAGCAGCACACCGGTGCCCGGCACGAGGCGCGTGGACTTTTCGGCGTCGCTCCAGCCATGCGCGGCCGCCAGCACGGGGGCGTTCGCGAATGGATCGAGGAGCGCGCCCACGGTGCGCCAGGCCGCGCGGCTTTCGAGTGTCAGCGCACACTGCCAGACCGCCACCAGCGCGAGTGCCGCGATCAGAACGCCCAGCACGCGCTGCGTACGCACGGCCGCGGCGGCGAGGCACACCGTCACCAGGATCGTGGTGGGCACGGTGATGATCGCGAACGCCCGCGCGGCGTGGGCCAGCACCGCAAACGCCGGCATCGTGTCGCCTCCGGCGACGGCGCGGAGCAGCGTGCCGGTGAGCACCCCCAGCGGCATGGCGAGATAGACGGCGAGCATCACGCCCCAGGCGCCGGCAAGGCGCGCGGCGAGCCAGGTCTGCGGAGCCACACCCGTCGTGGCCACGAGCCCGCGAACGCCCAGGGCTTCGTCACGCAGCATCGCGGTCGTGGCGATCATGGTGGTGATCACCTGTCCGAACGCCGTGAGCCCGCCGAACGCCAGCATGAGCGCCCACGGGCTCGTGCGCGGCACCGCGCCGCGATTGGAGACCAGCTCCACCGCATCGCTCGCCGCATAGCCCAGCGCGAGCAGAAAGAAGACCAGCGCATAGAGCGTGGTGAGCGGCTCCCGCGCCTGCGCGCGGAGCTCGAAGCCGGCGAGCGCGCCGAAGCGCGCCCGCTCGACGCGGTCAAACGTGCGGGAGCTCCTGCTCACCGAGCTCGCCACCCACCTGATGCCACTGCAACTCCTCGTCGGACAGCGGACGAATGGCGATGTCCACCGCCAGCCACGTGACCTTCGCGAAGGGATAGCAGAGCACACACCCCGACAGCATCAGGAAGCCGGTCGTGTACGTGATGAAGTCCCAGGGCGGATCGGGCCACGTGACATACACGAAACCGCAGACGCAGAAGAACAGAATGAGTTCAACGGCGATGAGATTGAACAGGTACGCACCGACGAAATAGTCGCCTTCCCCCCGTTCGAGCCGCAGCCCGCACGTCGGGCAGTTCGACTTGAGCTTGCCGAAGCCCGCGAAGATCTTGCCACCACCGCAGTGCGGACAGCGGAGACGCAATGCGCGCAGGATCAGCGTCGTCAGGGGAACCCGCAGAATGGCCACTCAGCGCTCCGGCAGCGCGCCGAGGAACGTGGCGAGATGCGTCCCCCAGATCTTGGGGACGGAGTGCGTGCCGTGCCCGCGCGTCTCCGGCGTGGTCGGCAGCATGATGAACTGCGTCTTGGGCATCTGCTTCGCGTACCGCTCGGCGAGTCCCAGCTCCGGCGGGTTCACGAAGTCATCGGCCGAGTTGATGAACAGCGCCGGTGCGCTGATCTGCGCGAGGTGCGCGCTCGGGTCATAGTCACGCGACGCGTCGAACTGATACAGGAAGTCGTTCGCGTCGGTGCTCTGCATGCGACCATCGAGGTACGCCCGAATGACCGAGTCGGCCTTGTCGCGCGTGGGCGCCTGGGCCTGCTGCAGGAGCGGCGCGCTCGACATGAGATAAAGCATCCCCATTGCGGCGCGCATCCCCGGCGGTTGCGTGGTGTACTCCCCGCCCTTCCACGCCGGGTCGTTCTTGATGAAGTCCATGGCCATGGTGCGCACCATGCGGTTGCGGCCGGCGATCTGCTGCGGCACGCAGGCGAGCGGCGCCAGGCCGTCCATGAAGGCGGGGTACGTGTACCCCCACACCCAGCTGTGCATGCACCCCATCGACGTGCCCATGATGAGGCGCAGATGGTTCACGCCGAGCGACTCGGTGAGCAGGCGGTACTGCGCCTGCACCATGTCGTCGTAGGTGTACTTGGGGAACTTGGCGTGCAGCCCGTCGCTCGGCTTGCTCGAGCCACCGTGGCCGATGCCGTCGGGCAGGATGATGTAGTACTTGCTGCTGTCGAGCAGCTGACCGGGGCCGAACAGTTCGCCGGCGTACGTATTGGACAGAAACGCGCGCCCGGTGCCGCCGGTGCCGTGCAGGATCATGACGGCATTGCGGACCACGCCCTTGGCATCCTTGCGAGGTGCCCCGAGGGTCGTGTAGTGGACCTTCAGTTCGGGGAGCGTCTCGCCGGTGGTGAACCGGAAGTTGCGGAACGTCGCGTCGCCCTGCTTCCCCGCACGCGCCCAGGAGCCCTGCGCGGCAAGGGGAAGGGGCGCCGCCAGCAGGAGGGTCGTCGCGGTGCGGACGAGCCACTGGGGGAGTGAGGGGCGCATGCTGCAAGATACCCGGTTGAGCCGTGGCGCGCGGGGCGGTCGGGCTCGCCTTGCCTTCCCCGGCGCCGTGGCTAGGTTCGCTCAGGTGAGCCAGAACGTCTGCCCCCAGTGCGGGGAGCGCTTCGACGGGGCTGTCCGGTTCTGCCCCAACGATGGCGCGACCCTGAATCCCGGCGAGTCCGACCTGGTCGGCAAGCTCGTTGGCGGCCGCTATCAGGTGATCAAGCGGCTCGGCGAGGGGGGCATGGGTCAGGTCTACTTGGCCGAGCACGTGCGTATGAAGCGGAAGAGCGCCATCAAGATCATGCGCCCCGCCCTCATGCACGAGCCGGAAGCGCTGCAGCGCTTCACGCGCGAGGCCGAAAACGCCAGCAAGATCTCCCACCCCAACGTGGCGAGCATCTTTGACTTCGGTGAGACCGACGAGGGGCTCGTGTACCTCGCCATGGAGTTCATCGATGGCGAACCGCTCTCGGCCGCGCTGGCGCGCGAAAAGGCGTTGCATCCGCTCATCGCGGCCGATGTGATTGGTCAGGCGGCCGATGCGCTGCAGGCGGCCCATGACCTTGGGATTCTCCATCGCGACTTCAAGCCCGACAACCTGATGTTGTCGAAGCGGAGCGATGGCACGTATCTCGTGAAGCTCGTGGACTTCGGCATTGCGCGCGCGATGGACGCGCGAGCGCAGCAGGTAACGCGCACGGGCTTCGCGGTGGGCACGCCGGAGTTCATGAGCCCGGAGCAGTTTTCCGGCGATGTGCTCGACGGACGTTCGGATCAGTACTCGCTCGCGCTTGTAGGCTTTGTGGCGCTCACCGGGCATGAGGCATTCGGCAACTCGTCGAGCAAGGAATCGCTCATTGCCCGCCTCACGAGCCGGCCGCGGCGCCTGGACGAGGTGCGCACCGATCTCGAATGGCCACCGGTCCTGCAGGACATCTTCGACAAGGCGCTCGCGCCCGACCCGACCGACCGCTTCGACCGGGTGGCCGATTTTGGCGCACAGCTCGTATCGGCGATCGCCGACATGACGCCGACGCAGACGGCGGAGATCTATCGCCATGCGCTCGGGCAGCGCGCCCCGGCGAGCGTGCGGCCAGCCATGGAAACGCCGCGCGCCGGGACGCCGGCGGTGGCGAGCATGGCGGTGCCGGCTGCGCCGAAACCGCAGGTGCGTCGGAAGGATCCGATCGAGTTCAAGCGGCGTCCCGCGATTCTGCCGTGGCTGTTCCTGGCCGGCGTCGCGACGTATGGCGTGTGGTGGTATGGGTCCACCAAGCCGAGCGGGGCGGCGCACGATGCGGCGGTGCAGATCGAAGCGACGGCGCTCAGCGTGAAGGCGAAGGTGATGGGGATACTCGGTAAGAGCTCAGCGCCGGCGGATTCCGTGATTCCCGGTGCGCCGACCGCGCCGGCGCCCAAGAAGGCACGGCGGAAGGCTGCGGCGGATTCTGCGGCGCGCGTGGACACGGCGTCGACGAAGGATTCGGTGTCGGTGGTGCGTGATACGTCAGTTCCGCCCGATTCTTTGCATCCCTAGAACAGCACGCGCGCATGGGGTACGTAGAACTACTCCACGACGAAGCGAAGCGCACAGCGAAGGGTTGCGGGCCGATCGGAGCGACGGACGGAGAAGAAAGGCACGATGGACGGGGCTGCCCGACGCATCAACCTCGCTGGCGGATTCCAACGCGTCGCGAATCGCCCCGAACCGAGAAAATATTCTGCTTCTGGACGGCGGCCGACTTGACCGCACGTCCAGAAGCAGTTCAGCGCAGGCACAGTGGCACCGCGAGCGACGACTCGGTGGCCCCCTTGCCCCGTTGAATTTTCAGGAGCTGATCACGAGCACATTCGTTCCAATCGCTTACTCGACGGTTTGCCAATTACGAGCATCAGCCGTACGCCCCCGGAAGGCGATTCGATCACCGACGCCAAGCCTGACGCGTCTCCGCGAACGAGTAAGGAGCTTTGGACGTGCCCGTCGGGAATCGCGGAGGTGCCGCATGAACGAATCCGCCACCCGCGCTTGGCAAGAAGGTCGAGAAGCCTCTGAGCATAGGCTCGGCCTTCCGATACGTTCTGGGCATGCACGGAGACCTGCAGCAGCGCAGAGTCGGCGGTGGAACGCTCGTAGAGCATTGAGTCAGCGTCGGACGCGCACACTCGCCGAAGCTGGCCAGTGCCGCGGTCATCCTGGCAACGGAAGCTGGGAGAAACCGCCTGGACTAGATACATCACGTCCTGTAGGTCATCGGTGTGCGCCGTCTGATTCCTCGAAGCGACGAAGAAGACAAACACGCACAGCGAACCAATGCTCTTTGCCAGTCGATGCACCCACCCGCTCATGCGGCCACCGGTGAACAAGTGCGAAATTCGACCGGGAACGGGATCCATGTCGCACCGCCGTCGTACGATATTTCGTACCACTCCGTCTTGGTGATGCAAATCATCCCCCCAGATCCACTACTGCCAACGTGCACAGTTCCTTGCGACGGAAGGCCGATCAGAATGACCTGTTGGCAGTGAAAGCCATTGTAGATGCCGCGCATGACATCGAGCTTCGCCCCCTGCACCGCGACCTCCGCAAGGTGCACTCCGACACTCATGTAGAGATTTCGAAGGTCCTGTAACGTTACGAACGGCAGACCGTTTTTCCACGTCAACCGTGTAGCAGGTATTCCCTGCACCCCACGAATTGCGGAGAACAGTCCAGCTCGAGACTGACGGTAGTCTAGGCGCATCTCCCCGATTGCCTGCGCTGTAGACGGACAATCGGGCGACCACGAGTTGACTTCGAAGACTGATCCTCGAAGAGTAGCTGCAATAGCCGACCGATCACTCATCCGCCGAACCAGAATTGACGACGTCCGAGCGTCATCGCCCAATGGGGCCAGCTCCCCATTTGAAGGGCGCATTGGATCACCCCCGGAATACTCCCACGGATTCAGGTAGGACATGGCATCGTGGTTCAAGTCTCCGAGGGTACCCCCGGTTTGCGCGGCCAGAACTTCCGCCAGCAACAACGAGTCATACTCCAAATACAGCTTGTTGGCTCCACCAATATCCTCGATCGAAATCAGTCCTGCAGCGGTATCAACCCGCAGAGTTGTCTGGTCATCTGAGAAGCTCATGCCAGGACCACTCCCCGGCGAATAGAGTCTTCGGGCAGTGGCGCCGCGATCACCGACCTTGAGATGACTAGTCATGTCGGACGCACTGCAGGCGCAGCATAGAGCAACCATACCCACGACTGAGATTCGGACTATTCGTTGCATTTCTTCCTCGTGTCAGTGAATTGATCGCGCGACTTCCCTCCCGCGCGAATGCACGTAAGCGGAGACGTCTCGCGCAGTCAGCAAGGGGAAGCCTTACAACTCTCCGTCACATGCTGAGTTACACTTGTGGCGTTCAGCCGACCATTCGAGGCACGTTTCATTGAAGCCACCTCGAACACAGGGGCACGCTTCGGATGGTTTCGAAGCGCGCCCCTGTGTTCTCACTCCTTATGTGTTCTCGGTGCGTGCTGTTCACCAGCCGACAGCACGACGGTCAGATCACTTCCCCGCGTCGAGATCGTTCCAGTTGAGGATCGCATTGAAGGCGAGGAAGTAGGTGCCCTGCGTCTGCCACCTCCAGAAGGGGCGAATGGCGAACATGACCACGTGTCCCTTACCGACGGGCGCGTCCACGAGCTGCGCGCGGTTCGAGAGCGCTTCACCACCTGCAAGCGTGCCGGAGAGCAGCATGTCGGCCGCGTTGGCCGGGAACTGCATGATGACGCGCGGCGTGACGCCGTCGATGCGCGTGGAGCCGCTCACGGGCGCGTCACCGCCACCGAAGCCGCCGCGACCGCCGGCGCCGCCGC
>JAIEMN010000063.1 GCA_019752115.1 Gemmatimonadaceae bacterium | reverse complement strand
GTGGTGGGTTCAACCGCGGTAACCCACCACCCACGACCAAGAACCCGAAACCCATGACTGATCAGTTGCAGCATCCCAACGGTTGCCCCCGCCCCGCCCCCCCCACTACATTGTGGATCTGTCGCGGCTCCCCCGAGCCAAGGCGGCGCGCCACCAGCAACTCGTTGCACTGCAATGCGTTAGCTGAAAGGCGTGGGGTTTGGAGAGATGGCCGAGAGGCTGAAGGCACCGGTTTGCTAAACCGGCATAGGGGGTCAACCTCTATCGCGGGTTCGAATCCCGCTCTCTCCGTTCCGCGGGTCCGCTGGGTAGCCGGCGGACCCGCGTTTTATTTGCCCCCTGCTCTTCCCCTGACCTTCGGTCGGTTTTCATATGTCGTCAGCGCCTGCTGCGAAGCGCCCGCGTGTGCGCTTTGCCCCGTCGCCTACGGGCTTTCTCCATGTGGGGGGCGCGCGGACTGCGCTCTTCAACTGGCTCTACGCCAAGAAGTACGACGGCGATTTCCTCCTCCGTATCGAGGACACCGACCGCCAGCGCAGCACCGACGAAAGCACCCGCGCGATCTTCGAAGGGCTCGAGTGGCTCGGCCTCACGTGGGATGAAGAGGTCGTCTACCAGGGCGCGAACGTCGCCCGCCATTATGCCGACGCGCACCGCCTGCTCGAGACCGGCGCGGCGTATCGCGACTTCACGCCGGCGAGCGTGATCGAGCAGCTGCGCGCCGAGGCCGAGGCCAAGGGCGAGGCGTTCCGCTTCGACCGCAGCCTGGCGACGTATAGTGACGCGGAGCTCGCCCAGAAGCTCGCCAACAACGAGCCGTACGCCATTCGCTTTAAGGTCCCCGAGGGGCACACCGAGTGGCACGATCTCGTGCACGAGCGGATTTCCTTCCCGAACAAGGACATCGAGGATTTCGTCATCCTCCGCTCCGACGGCACGCCGGTGTACAACATGGCCGTGGTGAGCGATGACATCGCCGCGCGCGTCACGCTCGTGATGCGCGGCGACGACCATATCTCGAACACCCCCAAGCAGATCCTGCTCTACCGAGCCCTCGGCGCCGAGGAGCCGCAGTTCGGCCACGTGCCCATGATCCACGGCACCGACGGCAAGAAGCTGTCGAAGCGCCACGGTGCGACGGCGGTGGGCGACTATCAGCATCAGGGCTTCCTGCCCCAGGCGATGCTCAACTTCCTCGCGCTGCTCGGCTGGAGCACGGGCGATGATGTCGAGGTGCTCAGCCTCGAGGAGCTGATCCAGCGGTTCGATGTGAAGAACCTGCACGCCAAGGCGGCGGTGTTCGACACGAAGAAGCTGGAGTGGATGAACGGGCAGCACCTCGCGAAGATCGATATTCACGAACTGGCGCGCATCGTGGCGCCGCTCGTGGTGAAGGCGGGCTTTGCGACCGCCGAGGACCTGGAGGCCCGCCACGCGTGGTTCTGCGGCGTGCTGGAGCTCCTGCGCATTCGCGCGCGTCTCACCGACGAGATCGTGACGCAGGCGAAGGTCTTCTTCACCGACGGCGTGGAGTACGACGCCGACGCGGTGAGCAAGCAGTGGCGCGATGCGACGGCCACCGCCGATGTGCTCGAAGCCACCCACGAGCGCCTCGCGGGCCTCGCCAGGTGGGAACCGGCGGCGATGGAGGAAGCGCTCCGCACGCTTGCCGAGCAGCGCGGCATTTCGGGGGGCAAGATCTTCCAGCCGCTCCGTGTCGCGCTCACCGGGCTCACGGTGAGCCCGGGCATCTTCGACGTGCTGCTCTACGTGGGGCGCGAGCAGAGCCTCAAGCGCATCAAGGCGGCGGTGGAGTACCTGCGCGCGCCGGTTTAGCCCGCTCGACTGAGCGCGCGAAATCGATCAGCGGGCTGTGCCTGACCTGCGGAGGGGCGGAGCATTGGCGCAACGGAGACGTCAGTGGCGTCCCTCCGTTGCACCGCGGCTCCGCCCCTCCGCAGGTCAGGTACAGTGCTCATCGGTGTACCAGCGGCCTCATCACCAGTACGGCGCTTCGCTTCAGCGCAACCAGAGCAACACCGTGCCGCACGCGGAGCCGGGGCGATCGCGACCGATCGTGGTGCGATTGAACTTGAGCGGCGTGTTGGTGGGCGTGTAGTACTCGAAGCCGATCACTTCGCGGGTGTCGAGCAGGGAGAGATCATACTCGTCATCGATGACGCCGTTGATCAGCACCTGCGGTGGACAGGCCCGGCCGCTGCGACTGGTGGTGAACTGATGCTTGGCCGTTCCCTTGCGGTTCACGCGCAGGCTGGCGAACCGGCCGTCGAGCAATGACGACAGGGCGCGGTTCTGGTTCTGCGCGAAGAACGTCCAGTCGAGAAAACGCCCGATCCCGAAGGCGCGTCGCTCCTCGAACTCGGCGAGTCGCCCCGCATACACGGCCGGAAGCGCCACCGAGTCGGTGCGCACCTTGGCCAGTTTGGTCGCAATGCGCTCAAGTTCGACATCCGCGTCCACCGTGTCATTCGCGGCGAGTTCGACGCGCATGGTGACCGACTGATAGCCGATCGCGCGCACGATCAGCTCAAAGCGCCCCGCCGGTAACGCCGGAATCGCGTAGGTGGATGCCCCCTCGCGCACGATGGTCGTATCGGCCGCGCGGAACTCCACGGTCGCAGGCACGGCCCGCTTCGATCGCGCGTCGATCACCCGACCACGCAGGACACTGGTCTGCGCGCTGAGCAGCGCGGGGATCACACTCGCGAGACCCAGCCACGCGCACGACCCGCGTCGGCGCACGGTGCCTCAGCGCCCGCTGGGCTGCCCGTTGCTCGTGGGCTTGCCGTCGCTCTTGAGCGGGGCCGCGTAGCTCGCGCTCGGCGCGCGCAGACGCTCGCGGCGCTGCGTGTCGTGCTTCGCGTCCATTTCCTTCACGATGCGCTTGAACTCGGCGTCGCCCATGCCGCGGGCGGCCATGCGCTGAATGTCGGCACTGGCCGCGCTGATGCGCGCGCCGGCCGCCATGCCCACCGGGTTGGCGGACATGCCCGCCGCGGTGGCCGCGTTCATCGGGAGCAGCGCGAGCAGCGCGTTCGGCAGCGTGTACTTGCCGAGGCGGATGCCCTGCTGGTCCCAGCCCCACTTGCGGCCGTTCTTGTCGGTCTTGGTCCAGTCGCCCGGCTGCCGGCCGTACTTGCCCGACGCGCGCGCAATGGAGTCGAGCGAATCGGCGGCGCCCATGATGGCGCTGGCCATGATCGAATCGAGGTTGTCGGCGCGATCGCCGCGGCGCGCCGCGCCGCCGCTGCCATCACCACCGTTGCCGGTGGTGCCGCGCCACACGCGTTCGTCGGTATACCCCGGACGCACGCCGCGCACGTTCGGATCGAGCGCGCCAACGCCGTTGCCGGCGGTGCCGCCACTCCCCGTATCGCGGGGGCTCAGCGGCTTCACCTCGGGCGGTGCTTCCGGTACGCCCGCCGGCGCCACCGTGGGCGCGGGGGGCTGCAGGCGCTCGTCCACCCGACGCGGCACCTGTCGCAGCGCCGGCGGCGGCGTGACCGGCGCTTTGGGGGTCACGTAGGTAAGCCGCTCCTCGGGCATGCGCTCGTTTTCGAAGCGCAGCCACCCCGGCAGCCCATGCCCGAAGGTGAGCACCTGCACCAGCACGAAGCCGATGGCGATGTGCGCGCCCACGGCGAGTGCCGCCACCGATGGGGACAGGCGCTTGCGCTCTGGCAGTCCCTCCACGGCCCGCCGCCGGGGCGCTGTTGGGCGCTCCGGTGGAAGACCCCCGTTGGGGGCCTCAGGCGGGCGGGAGGCGGTCATGTCGAGAAAGATACCCGATTTTGGCCGTCAAGTGCCCGCGACGACCGGATTTTTGATACGGCTGAACCCGACCAGCTCGACCTCCACCTCGTCCCCGGGCCGGATCTGGCCCACCCCCGAGGGGGTCCCGGTGGCGATCAGGTCGCCCGGCTCCAGCGTGAAGTACTGGCTGATGTAGTGCACCAGGAAGGGGATCTTGTAGGCCATGTCTCCACCCTTGGCGTGCTGCACGACCTTGCCGTTGAGGCGGGTGATGACCTCGATGGCGTCGAAATCCGCCGGCGGCGGCACCGGGGTCCCCACCGGCCCGAAGGTATCGAGCCCCTTGGCCCGGGCCCACTGGCCGTCGGCCTTCTGCAGGTCGCGCGCGCTCACGTCGTTGAACGCCGCCACGCCACTGATCGCCGCCACCGCTTCCGCTTCATCCTTGGCCTTCGACAGCCGCTTCCCGATGACCAACGCGATCTCCCCTTCGTAGTCGATGTGGTTCGACACCGGGTGGAGCACGATGGATTCCCCGTCCGCGATCAGACTGGACGCCGGTTTGAAAAAGAGGAGCGGATACGGCGGGACCTCCCCACCCATTTCCTTGGCGTGGTCGAGGTAGTTCTTGCCGACGCAAATGATCTTGGAGGGGAGCTGGCTAAGCGGCATGGGTGGGTTTGAACAGATCGGTTCGGGGTGTGGTGTTCTGGGGTTCGGTGTTCACGGGTAATTGGCACGACAGGTCGCTAGTCCGAAACCCAGCAACCCCAAACCAACGACCCCAAACCCCAAACTGATCAGTTACGCCGCCCCCGATAGAACGCTGACACTTCCCCCCGCACCTCCCCCCACGCTCCCACCACCCGCTTGGCCGGCGGCAGCCCGTCCAGCAGCTCGCGCCCGTACCGCTTGGTCATGACGCGCGGATCACTCAGCACCACCACGCCGCGGTCGGTTGCGGTGCGGATCAACCGCCCGAACCCCTGCTTGAGGCGGAGCGACGCGTGCGGGAGCATGAACTCGCCGAACGCATTCCCGCCGCGGGCTTCGATCGCCTCGCACTGCGCGGCGACAATGGGCTCGGTGGGGACGCGGAATGGCAGCTTCGCAATCAGCAGCCCGCGCAGCGCGTCGCCCGGCACATCCACGCCTTCCCAGAACGTCGCCGTGCCGAGCAGTACCGCGCGGCCGGCGTCGCGGAAGCGCTGCAGCAACACATCGCGCGGCTCCTCGCCGTGCACCAGCAGGGGCCAGCTCGCGCCCTGCCCCGGGCCGCGTAGCCACGCCGCCATCTCGCGCACGTCGCGATGGCTCGTGAACAGCGCAAAGAGCCCGCCGTCGCTGGCCGTCATGAGATCGCGCAGATGGCGGCACACCTGCGCGAAGTGCTCAGCGGCGTTCTCGTTGGGCGCCGGCAAATCCGTCGGCACCACGAGTAACGCCTGTCGCGGATAGTCGAACGGACTCGGAAACACCGCCGTGCGCGTCGGCGCTTCGCGTGCATCGAGCCCGAGGCGCTGCTGCAAGAAGTCGAAGCCCCCGTGGGTCGCCAGCGTCGCACTCGTCACCACGGTGGTCTCGACGCGCCCGAACAGATCCTCGCGCAGGACCGGCGCCAGGTCGAGCGGTACGCAGTGCACCGCGATGTTGCGCTCGTTCGGTGTGGGCTTGCCCTGGAACTCCATCCAGCGCACCACATCGGGGCCCTTCTCCGGTGGGCGGAGCCCCTTGTTGAGCGAGTCGCCCGCTCCCTGCAGCCGCCGGATCACCGCGCGCACTTCCCCAAGGAACGGCGCCATCTCCTCGGCACGCTTCTCGTCGCTCTCCAGGCGCTGCTGCACCACCTGCAGCCCCTGCGCGAGCGCGTCGATCTCCGTGAGCAGCTCCCCCAACGCGCGCTCGATGCCGTTCATCCAGAGCTGGTGCTGCTGGAAGTCCTCGGTGAGACGCATGACGGGGCCGCTGTGCATCTCGAGCACCGCACCCAGCAGCTCAAAGAGCAGCTGCGTCCGATCGCGCGCGGTGAGCGTGCTCGAGAACAACCGCTCGCGCACGAGATCGAGACTCGCCACCGCGAGCAGGTCGTTCATGCCGCCCAGCTTCGCCGCGAGCGCCGGCAACAGCCCCTTGCCGCGCCGCTCCAGCCGATTGAAGAGCCGCGCCAAGGCACGTCGCGTGATCGAACTCCCAAGGTGCGACCCGGCCGCTTCCTCGAGATGATGCCCTTCGTCGATCACCAGCCGCTTGTATGCCGGGAGCACCGCCGCATCATCCCAGTTCTGCACCTGACGCCGCACGGCGACGTCACTCAGCAGCAGGTGATGGTTCACCACCACCACATCGGCCACCGCCGCTTCGCGCCGCGCCTTGAAGAGGAAGCACTTGGCGTAGAACTCGCACTTGAGCCGCCCGCAGAGATCGGGCTCGGCGGAGACTTCGTCCCACACATCGGGGCGTGGGGGATCGGGCAAATCGGCGAGCGAGCCGTCGGTGGTCTTCTCCGCCCATGTGCGCAGCCGCTCCACTTCGGCGCTCGCGTCATTCTCGAAGAGCGCCGCGCCAGCCCCGGTGGCCTGCTCCAGGCGATAGAGGCACAGATAGTTCCGCCACCCCTTGAGCAGCGCGAACCGCACCTCCTGATCACTCAGCGCCTTCTGCAGGAACGGGAGGTCCTTGGTGACCAGCTGCTCCTGCAGCGTGATCGTCGCGGTACTCACGATCGTGCGCTCGCCGTTTGCGGCCGCCCAGCGGAGCGCGGGCACGAGATAGCCGAGCGACTTGCCGACGCCGGTGCCGGCTTCGAGCAGCGCCACGCCGCCATCGTTGAAGGTGTCGGTCACCGCCGCCGCCATCGCGCGCTGCGCCGGGCGATCTTCGTAATCGCGCGCCCCGTGCAACTGCCGCATGGCCTGCGCCACGAGGCCGTACGGCCCGAGCGTCACATCCACCACATCGGGATCAACCGGCGTGAGGACCTTGCCCTTGGGCACCTCGGCCACGATGTAGACCCGCGTCGCATCGTTGTCCACGATGCCAAAGCCCACGCCGTTGCCGTGGAAGCGATACGCCACTTCCATGTCGGCGTCGCTGGGTGTGAGCTCCCCGCTCGGATGGTTGTGCAGCAGCAGTTCGCCGCGCTCGGCGCACCCCGGCAGCGCGAGCACACTCTGCACATCACCGGCCGCAACCTTGCGCGCGCTGATGATCGTGCCGTCTTCATCCACGCCGCACACGAAGCAGACTTCGTTGCCGCCGTGCAGGCGAATGGTGCTGCGAATCGACGCGGCCGCCTTGGTGGACAGCCGCGCCTCGCCGATCGGTTCGCTCGTGCTCGAGCGCGCCCGTTTTGCCTTCATGGCCACTGCGTGCTCACCGCGCCGCTCAGGTCTTGCGCGGCTTCTTCTTGGCGGCCGGGAACAGCACGTTGTTGAGAATCAGCCGGTAGCCCGGCGAATTCGGATGCAGCGACAAGTCCGTCGGCGGGCTGCCGATGGCGTGCTGCGGGTCCTCGGGATCATGGCCACCGAGGAACGTCCACGACCCCTTGCCGTAGTCGCCGTGCAGATACTTGGCCCACGGGGCGCCGTCTTCCTGCGCCAGAATGGTCACAGTCGGCTTGATCACGGCCTTGTTGAAGCTCGTGGTCACGCCAAAGAAATCGGGGATTACCGTGCGATGATCCTGGACCAGCATGGTCGCGACCGGGTCGAGCTTGGCCGAGAAGCCAAAGAGCGTGAACGCGCCGAGCGGCTGCCGGCGCGACGGCACGTTCACCTGGTGGCCGTCGATGTCCGACAGCGCGTTGATGTACGGGCTCGGTTCGATGTGGGCCCCGCTGAAGGCGAGCGCACGCGTCCAGTCGAGCTTCGCATCGGCATCGCCCTGCACCGGCGTCCCGTCGGAGTAGGGCCCGGCGATATCGACATTGAGCGCCGCGATGCCGAGATCGAGCGATTCGGTGGCGCCGCACATGGCGAAGAGGAAGCCGCCGCGATCCACGAAGCCGCGGATGTTGTCCGCCACCGCCTTCTTGAGTGCCGGCACATCGTTCTTGCCGAAGCGCTTGGCCATGCCCATGTCCCGCTCACGCTGCGCCACGAACCACGGCGCATCGCGATACGCGAGATAGAGCTTGTTGTACTGACCGGTGAAGTCTTCGTGATGGAGGTGCACCCAGTCATACTTGCTGAGTTCCCCGTTCATCACGTTGTCGTCCCAGATGCTCGTGAAGTCGATGCCGGCGTAGGTCAGGGCCAGCGTCACGGCGTCGTCCCAGGGTGGCTGATCGACGGGGCGATAGATCGCAATGCGCGGCGACCGCTCGAGTACCACCGCGTCCATGTTGCCGCCGGCGATCTCGCGACGGATCGCCGCCACATCGCCATCGGTGACCGGTTCGACGCTCACGCCTTCGAGGGCGGCACGCTTGCGGACATCGGGGACATCGGGCAGCAGAAACGCGCCGCCCCGATAGTTGAGCAACCACTCCGCCTTCTGACCGGCCTTGAGCGCCTGATAGGTGACCCCGTAGGCCTTCAGGTGATTGCGCTGGCCGTCGTCCATGGGCACGAGCAGCTGCTGCGCCATCGCTGGCATGACCGCGACGACGAGCAGGACCGCGGCACGCAGCAGCGGGTGCAGAAAGTGGCGAGGCGAACGCATCCCGAATACTACCGTGAAGTGCGGGGAAAGTCTCCGGCCTGGCCGGCGTGCATCGCACCGGCGTCCGGCGGCACGGTACCACGCAGCCGTTCGAGCTCCCGTCGGGCCTGCGGCGCGAGCGCGCTCGTGGTGTACTCCACGAGCAGCTGCTCGAGCTTGGCCGTTGCGCCCGCCTTGTCACCCGCATCACGGAGCTGTCGCGCCCAGGTGAGCAGCGCTTCGGGGGCTTCGGGGCTCTTGGGATAGTCCTTCACCAGGCGCTCCCACATCGGCCCGGCACTCTTCGCGGGGGTGAGCCGTGCCGAGAAGGCGAGCAGCGCCGGTGCGGCGGTGCCGACCGAATCGGCCAGCGTGCGAAAGCGCGCCGCCGCCCCGGCCGAATCGCGCCGGGCGAGCAGCTGAAAGGCCTGCCCAAGACTGGGCTGCACATCGAGCCGGACGCGCGCCAGGACGCCCAACGCGTCGACCAGCTCGGGGCGTTGCGTCGCCGATCGCACGAGGCGCTTGCGCGCGGCAGCGAGGTCGCCGTCGTACAACGCCACCCAGCCGGCCATCTCGTCGTCATCGAGCAGCTCGGGGTCCTTCATGAGCGTTTTCGCGCGCGCCACATCACCGCTGCGCAGCATCGCAATCACCAGCGGGCGCGAGAGCGCCGCGCGCGCCGTGGCGTCGAGCGCCTTCCCTTCCTTGTCCATGCGCTGCTGCGCTTCGTCCACGCGCCCGAGCTCGCCGAGCGCGGCGATCTCAAGGCCGAGGAGCGCCTTCGCTCGAGCGGTCGCATCGCCGGGGGCCGGGCGTCGCAGCAGGGCGAGTGCGGCCGTAGCATCACCGGCGCGGATCGCGGCATCAGCGGCGCGGCGCTGGCTCTCGAGGTCCGGCTTGCGGTCGAATACCGCCGTCCACGCATCGCGCGCCACCAGCCAGCTCTCGCCCAACTCGGCGCGTTCGCCAAAGGCGCGCCAGGAGGCCAGCGTGGAATCGTCCACCGGCGTGACCGCCCCGAGCGCCTGCCAGGCGCGGCGCGGTTCACTCCAGGCAAACTCCAGCTGACTGAGCAAGCGCCGCGGCAGCAGCGCCACCGGTGGCGCGATGAGCACCGCGCGGATCGAATCGCGCGCGGCCGCCGGCGCACGCCCCAACCCGAACAGCGCCGCCGTTTCGAGATACGGCTGATCGATGAGCGCCTCGCGATACGCCACCGCCGCGGCATTCCAGCGTTGCAGCGACACATTGAGCTGCGCCGTTTCGCCCGAGAGCGCGCCCTTCATGCCCATCAGGCGGCCGGCTTCGTTGAGCAGACTGTCGGCCGCGAGCGCGCGTCCCTGCCCCATGAGCAGGCGCGCATACTCGCGAAATGGCGTGGCGTCGTTGCCCACGGCGCGTCGCCAGGCGGTAAAGGCGGCCTGTGCATCGTCGGCGCGCCCCAGCGTCACGAGGGACCGCAACACGATCCCCCGCGCAATGGGATCAGTCGGGCGCACGACGATCACGCGGCTCACGATCGGGACCAGCGAATCGAGTGCGCCCATGTCCACCATGTTGCGCTCGAGGCCGAGCAACGCGAAGGCGATGCGGTCACCATCGGGCGCGCCGGCCTGCAGCGCCTTGTCGAGCACGTCGCGATAGGCCTTCGACGCCGCCTTGATGTCGTTCTTTTCTTCGGCGGCGAGGGCGCGGGCCATCGGATCGGTGGTATCCGGCTTGACCGTCTGCTGCGGCGAGCGCGTCTCGGCGCTCTGCGCACGCACCGGCGCGGCGCGCAGCAGCAGCGCCGCGCCCACGACCGCGCCCATCACGCGCGCGGCCGTACCGATCCGCCGCTTACGGCTGCTTGCCGTCGGGACCATTCAGCCGCTTGAAGTACTCGATGACCAGCCGACGTTCGTCGGCGCCCAGCCCGCGCAGTTCGTTCCACGTGGGCGGTGCGAACTTGCTGGCGTTCTTGCCCGACATCGGCCCGCTCATCGTCCCGCCGGCGCCGGCCCCGGTGCCCGCCTTCGCTTCCCGCGGCCCCTGATCGTCGCGCTCCTCCTGCTCCAGAAAACGCCCCGCGTCGAGGAGACGGCGGTACAGCTGCTGCTGCCGCTGCGCGACGCTCGGATCGAGCCCGTTGCGCTCGAGCTGCTGCGCCAGGTTCTGCGCTTCCTTGGCCAGCGCGTCGGTGCGTCCGGTCTCGTCGTTGTCCGACACGTCGTTCAGCGTGCGCGCCACTTCGCGCTGCTGCTTGGCCAGCACCCGCGCCTGCTGCCGGGCCGCCTCGCCCTGCGCGCCACCCTGCAGCGCATTGAGCCCCTGCATCTGGCTGTTGAGCTTCCCCTGCTGCTGCGCGAGCTGCTTGAGCTGGTCCATCATCTCCTGGAAGCCCGACGCCGAGTTCGCGTTGTTCACCTTCTCGCGATCGCGCACGAGCGACGACAGCGCCTGATTGAGCGCCTCGGTGGCGTCCTTCATGGCGTTCTGCGCCTGCTGATTGCCATCCGGCGTCTGCGGCTGCTGCATCGCCTGCGTGGCCTGCTGCACCCGCCGCTGCGCCTCACCCATCGCCTTCTGCGAACGCTGCGACAGCAGCGACGACGACCGCCCCGCCTGCTCGAGCCGCTCGGCGGCCTGCTGCACGCCCTGCTGCAACGCGCTCTGTTCGCCCTGCATCCCCTGCGCGCCCTGCTGCCGTGCCTTCTTCTCGAGCTCGGCCTGCTGCCGCGCCAGCTGCATCGTCTCGTTGATGGACTGATCGAGCTGATCGCTCAACTCGCCCTTCCACGCGTCCACCTGCGCATTGCGCGCGTCCTGCAGCTGCTGCGCCGCCTTCTTCATGGCATCGGCCGCACGGTTGGCCTGATCGGCCGCCGAGGGCTGCCCGCCCTGTTGGCCTCCCTGCTGCCCGCCCTGCTGTTGCCCGCTCTGCTGGCCGCCCTGCTGCTGCTGTCCCTGTTGTCCCTGCTGCTGTCCTTGTTGTCCCGCCGAAGGCGGCCGCTGTTGTCCCTGTTGTCCCTGCTGCCCCTGCTGATTCTGCTGGCCCGGCTGCTTCTCCTGCTTCCCATCCTGCGACGCCGCCGACTGCTGCTTGAGCGCGCGCTCCAGCGCATCGCCCGCTTCCTTCACATTCGGCTGCGCCTCACGCGTCTTGCTGGCCCCCTGCTTCGCCCCCGCTTCTTCGAGGCGCTTGGCCAGCGACTGCAGCTCCTTCTCCAGCTGCTTGGTGCGATCGGCGAGCGTGCGCGCGTCCTCCTCACTCGCTTCGCCCTTCTGCCCGTTCCTCTGGCCGGCCTGCTGCCCGCTCTGCTGCCCCGCCTGCTGACCGCTCTGCTGCCCGGGCTTCTGCCCGCCCAGCTGCTTGCTCAGGTTCTGCTGCCGCTCGGCCAACTCCGACGCATCGTCCTTGAGCGTCTGCATCGCGCCTTCGAGCGCCGCCCGCTTGAGCATCTCGGCGCTCTTCTCCAGCTGCTCGCGCATCCGCTTCTGCTGCTCGGCGAGCTGCTGCATGCTCTGCTGCGCTTCGGTGCCGCTCAGGCGATCCGTGTTCTTGTTAAGCTGCTCGAGCTGCTTCTGCATCTCGGGCGTCATCGCTTCGCGCAGCATCTTCTGGATGTCGCGCATGCGCCCGGCGAGCGTCGTATCGAGCGCGTTGGCGTTCTTGAGGCGGTTCTCGAGCTCCTTGGCGCTCTGCCGCAGCGAATCCACACGCGCGCTCATCTGCTGCTGATCGCGCGCCATCTGCCTCGCCTTCTCGGCCTGCTGGAAGCTCATCGACTTGGAGTCGCTCTTCCCACCGGCCGACTGGTCGCCGTTCTTGAGTTCGCGGTTCCGCGCGGCGTCCCCCGTGTTCTGGGCCAGCCGCTGTTCCTGCTGGGCAAGGCGCTTGGCCTGCGCCGCCAGCGAGTCCGCCAGGTCGCGGGCAATCGAGCGCTGTTCAGCGAGGCTCGGCACGCGCAGTACAATCTCGGCGCTCGTCACCTGCTGGTGCCAGGGCGAATCGTCGGTGGCAATGGCGGTGACGTGCAGCTTGTCACCCGGCTCCAGCTTGCGGCCATCGAGCGGAATCGTGGCGCCGCCTTCAAAGATCGGCGCGGCGGGGGACGCCACCTCGAGCTTCTCGCGCACCACGGTGCCACCACCACCGGCGGCCTCGCGCCAGAGCTGGAGCTGCACATGCCCAACGCCGTGGTCGTCCGTGGCGTCGATCAGAATGGGCACCACGCCGCTCGTTCCGATCGCCGTGTCCGACTCCGGGCTCACGATCGCAATCTCGGGCGGCTGGTCGGGGATGATCGTGAACGGCAAAGCGTCGGGCAGTTCGGGCGGCAGCACCGCCCCATCGGCGCGCGGGGTGGCCTGCGCCGCCCACGTCCACGTCCCCTCGCGATCAATCGCGATCACGCCTTCCGCCGGCGTCCCATCGCCGCTCGCCGCGAGCGCCGTCAGCCGCACCGTGTCGCGCCCGTCGGTAATCGCCGCGTCGCGCGCGCCACCACGCAGCATCACATGCACCCGGATGCGCGTCCCGCGCGGCACGCGCAGCGGCGGCACGGGCTCCAGCGTTTCGTCGGCGCGGCCGAGATAGCCAGGGTACATCGCGCGCAGCGCCACATCGCCGAGCCAGCCGCGATCCTCCACGGTGAGCGTGGCCGAGAGTTCCGGCGCGCGTCCGTCGTTGACGCGAATGGTCGTCGCCGAACGGATCGGGCCCAACGCAAATGGCACGCGGCCACTCGCCGGCACCGTGATCGTGCTGTCGCGCCACGCCTCGCCTTCCGCGCGGCGCGAAATCGTGATCTGGCGACGCCCTTCGGCGTTCACCGTGAGCGTCAGCGGCATCCCGCGCGGCACCGACGTGGGCACCTTCTCGAACGCCAGCGCCGGCAACAGCGTGCCGCGCCAGGCGCCAATCGGGTTGGTGGCCGCGGCAAAGCCATCGGGAGCGATCGTTGCACTCGTGCCCAACACGCCCGCGCCCAGTACCGCGGCGCCCGCCGCGACCAGCAACGCCTTCGTCAGCCCGGCTGCGAACTGCGGTGCCAGTGCGCCCGCGTTGAGCCGCCGCGCCACGTCATCCGCTGCGCGCGCGCCGAGCACGCCGGTATGCGACACTTCGAGCGCGCCCATGAGCGAACCGGCGCGCAGCTGCTGCTCCTGCTCCACGGTGCCGGCCAGCGCGCGCACCGACAGCTGCGCGGTAAGCGCTCGCTGGCGACGCACGTACATCACGACCGCCGCGCCGATCCCGAACGCCATGGCGAGCAGCGGCACAACGCGCGGCGCCACCATCCATCGACCGCCGGCCAAACCGAACGCCGCCACGCCCAGCACGAAGAGCGCGACCGCCACGCCCGCGAGCACCGCCGACGCCATCGCGCGCACCTGCAGCGATTGCTGCTCGGCGCGCAGGCGATCAGCGAGCGACGAACGCGGGACCGACAGGCCGGACAGAGCGGGAGCAGTCATGCCGATGCCGAAAAGAGACGAAGTAGAAAACGCCGGTTACGGCGTCACGCGGCTGGTGACCGCGTACGTGAACAGGTTGATCCCCATGCGCAGCGCCGACTCGTGCAGCGCCGGCGGATCGGCGTACGTCCCCACGTCTTCCCACCCATTGCCGAGGTCAGCCGAGAACGTGTAGTACACCGCGAGCCGATTGCCGATGAAGATGCCGTAGCCCTTCGCCGGCTTGCCGTCGTGCTCGTGGATCTTTGGCACGCCGCCCGGCAGGTCGTACACGAGATGGTAGATGGGGTGCGACAGCGGCACCTCGACCATCGGGCGATCGGGGAAGACGCGCGCGATCTCTTTGCGGAACGATTCGTCGAGCCCGTAGTTGTCGTCGGCATGGAGGAAGCCGCCACGCGTGACGTACTCACGCAGGCGCTTCACTTCCGCGTCGCTGAACTTCACATCCCCGTGTCCCGTCATGTGCAGGAACGGGTAGTCGAACAGCGCCGAGTCGGTGAGCTTGACCTTGGCCTCGGTACGCTCGATGGGGAGCGACGTCCGTTCGGCGATCGCCTTGATCAGGTTGACCAGGCTGGACGGGTTGGCATACCAGTCGCCGCCGCCCTCGTACTGGAGGCGGGCAATCGCGAGGCGCCCGGGGCCGGCCATCGGGTACGCGAACGGCCGCGCCGCCACGAGCCCCGGCAGGAGCAGCGTCGTCGCAATGAGGGACCCACGGAGAAAACGCTGCCGAAACCGCATGCCGGAATGAAGTAGGGCTAGGTGTCGTGCGCGAGGCGGTACGCGAGATTGCGGCTCGCCCCGTGTTCGTCCATCAGCATGCGGACAATGTCGCGAGGGCGGAAGCCTTCGGCTCGCCACGCCGCAGCGGCCGCGCGCAGGCCGTCTTCCGTGGGTTCGGTGGCCGTGGCGCCCGCGAGGACGATCACGATCTCCCCCCGCGGAGGGACGTCTCGGTAGTACGCAGTGACGTCAGCCAGCGTTCCGCGACGGATTTCCTCGAAATGCTTGGTCAACTCGCGGGCGACCGCCACCGGGCGCCCCTCGCCTGTGACACTCGCCAGCTCCTCCAGCGTTTCCACCAGGCGGTTGGGCGACTCGAAGAGCACGACGGCGTGGGGGAGCCGGGCGGCCATCGCCAGCAGGTTCTCCCGCTCCTTGCCCTTGCGGTCAAGAAAGCCCAGCACGGTGAACGGGTGGGCGGCGAGTCCGGAGGCCACCAGTGCGGCCAGCGTGGCCGATGCCCCGGGAATGGGGACGACCCGGATGCCTTCCGCGGCCACGGTCTGGACCAGTCGCCCTCCCGGGTCGGAGACCAGCGGGGTTCCGGCGTCGGTGACGAGCGCGATCGCCTCGCCTTCGCGGAGGCGGGCCAGCAGGCGCGGGGCCATGCTGGCTTCGTTGTGCTCATGGACCGCGAGGGTCGGCGTGCGGATGCCGTAGCGGTCGAGCAGCGCGCGGGTGTGCCGGGTGTCCTCACAGCAGATCACCGCCGCCTGCTGCAGCACCGCGAGGGCGCGCAGCGTGATGTCCCCCAGATGTCCGATGGGCGTACTCACCACATGGAGCGCCCCGGGGATGGCCGCGTCGGGCCAGAGCGTCGCCGCCCGGGCGGCCACGTCAGGGGCCGAAGCCTCCGACGCCGCCGGCCCGGGCGCGTCGCCCGGGTGACTCAGGCGTGCTCCTTGAACTTCGCTTCGAGCGCCGGACGCGGCACCGCGCCGACCACCTGATCGACCAGCTTGCCGTCCTTGAAGAACAGGATCGTGGGGATGCTGCGCACGTTGAAGCGCGCCGCCGTCCGCTGGTTGTTGTCGACGTCGAGCTTGGCGACCTTCACCTTGCCGGCGTACTCCACCGCGAGCTGCTCCACGATCGGGGCAATCATGCGGCAGGGCGCGCACCACGTCGCCCAGAAGTCGACGACCGAAAGACCCGCCTGCTGTTCGATCTCGGTCGCGAAGTTGTCGTCCTTCACTTCGACTGCGTTGGCCATCGTGTGCTCCGTGGACCGGACATCGCCGCCAGGCGACGGGTCCCGCTGGGATTAGAATTCGGCACCACTCACCACGACTCACCTAGCCCGTCATGACTGATTCCATTCGCCGCGGCACGCGCATCGCCCATATCGGGGTCGCCGTGCGTGCCATCGACGAGTTGCTGCCTGTGTTGCGCGACGTGCTGCAGATGCCCGAGGTCCCGCTGGGGAACTCCGATGGCGCGACCATCGTCGGTCTCGCGTCCGGCGAATCCCTGGTGGAACTGCTCGAAGCCCAGGCCGAGGACACCCCGATCGGCAAATACGTCGAGAAGCGGGGGCCCGGCATTCATCACGTGTGCTTCGCCGTGGACGACCTCGACGGCATGCTCCAACGCTGCC
Source organism: Gemmatimonadaceae bacterium (assembly GCA_019752115.1). Taxonomy (NCBI): domain Bacteria; kingdom Pseudomonadati; phylum Gemmatimonadota; class Gemmatimonadia; order Gemmatimonadales; family Gemmatimonadaceae; species Gemmatimonadaceae bacterium. The sequence continues at coordinate 22,829 of JAIEMN010000063.1, read as the reverse complement.
GCGACGCCGGTCTCCGGCTTATCGACGAAACACCCCGCATTGGCGCCGAAGGAAAGCGGATCGCTTTCCTGCATCCGAGCGGCACGGGCGGGGTCCTCGTCGAACTGTCCGAATACTAGTCGCGCTGTCCAGCGGGGGGAGCTGGCGAGCTCAGCCGTGAGCTCGCCGCCCCCCGGGTCAGCGGCAGAACTCGCGGAGCTTGGTCACGTCCACGTCTTCCACCAGCCAGCGGCCGCCCTTGGAGGGGACCGCGGTAAAGGGGGCGATCGCCTTGTTCGACCCCTTGGTCAGCTCGACCTGGAAGTTCTGGCGGCCGCCGGTGCTCAGGCGGGGCGACTCCTCGACGTAGCGATAGCGGTCATGGGCGAGCAGGCACTGGATGATGATCAGGCGCTTTTCGAGCTCCTCGCGCTTGAGCTGGTCCCGGGCGAGCCCGTTGGCGTTCCCCCACAAGCCGGACATGCCCTGCAGGTCCTGCTTGTTGACGGCCACCAGGAACGCTTCCACGGCCCCCTTGGCTGAGGCGGCGCCGATGGTGCTCGGGGCGTCGCCGACGCTGGGCGTCGGGGCGTTCCCCGGCAGGGCCGTTGTGGTGCCCACCACCTGCTTGGCGCAGGCGCTGAGGAACACGGCGGCCCCGGCCGCCATTACCACCATCCTGCTACCATGCTTCACATGACGCGTTTGCTGCCGCACACAGGCCTCCTTGCCTGAAAACTGACCATCTTTGAAAACTACCAGCGTGGGGCGTGCCGCACATGGCGCGGGCCCTGCCGCTGGACGTCTTCTGCTACCCCACGGATGTCGCTTCGCTACCAACGTCTGTACGTCAACATCGACCACGTCGCCACGGTCCGACAGGCCCGGCGGGGAGCCGAACCCGATCCGGTGGCGGCGGCCACCCTCTGTGAAGAGGCCGGCGCCGACGGAATCACCGCGCATCTGCGCGAAGACCGGCGGCATATCCAGGACAGCGACATTCACCGCCTCGCGGTCGCGGTGAAGACGCTGCTCAATCTCGAGTGTGCCATTACCGACGACATGCTGTCGCTCGCCGAAACACTTCGGCCCCGGCAGGTGACACTGGTTCCGGAGCGCCGCGAGGAGATTACGACCGAGGGCGGGCTCGACGTCGTCCGCCACGAGGCGGCCTGCCGCGACGCGGTGGCCCGCCTGAAGCAGGCCGGCATTCGCACGAGTCTCTTCATCGATCCCGACGAAGCGGCGGTGCGCGTGTCGCACGCCGTGGGGGCCGACGCCATCGAGCTGCATACCGGCTCGTACGCGCATGCCCCGCGGGACCCGGCCACCCTCCGGGCGCTGCAGCAGGCCGCCGCGCTCGGGGCCCAACTGGGGCTGGCCGTCCACGCCGGCCACGGGCTGTCGGTGGCGAATGTGGGGCCGGTGGCGGCGATTCCGGAGATCGAGGAGCTCAATATCGGGCACGCGATCATCGGACGCGCCATCTTTGTCGGACTGAAGGACGCCGTCCGCGAGATCCGGGCGGCGATGGATGACGCACGCGAAGCCGACCGGTTCTGAGCCCATGACTGCACCGCAGGCGCTGATCGAATTCTTCCAGAAGGAAGCCACCGAGTATCTCGACCGGCTCGACGGGCTGCTCGCTAGTGGCGAGTCCGCGAGCCCCGATGCGGCGGCCTTCCTCACGAGCGCCCGCGCCCTGCGTGGCAGCGCCACCATGACGCGCCTCGACGGCCTCCCCGATCTGGCGAGTACCGTGGAGCGCATCGCCACCGGCCTGCGCGATCAGGAGCTGCGCTGGGACGATCGCCTGCACTTCGCCGTGCGCGGTGCCCTCGTCGAACTGCGCGCGCTGGTCGAACGCGCCGGCCTCTGGAACGAACACGACACCCGCCGCGCGCGCACCCAGTCGGTCGCCCTGGCCGCCGTCGCCGCCGGGTATCTCGCCACCAGCGCGCCTCCCGATTCGCCGGCCAGCCAGGTCGTGCCGATCGCGCGCCTCTTCCCCGACGACGGCGTCCCGGGGATCGTGCAGCGCAATCCCAACCCGCCGGTCACTCTCGCGCAGCGCTTCCGGAGCGACATGGCCGCCGCAGCCGATGGCGTCGCGCGTGAAGCGCAGTCGCTCGCCACGAGTCAGGCGGGCCCCGCGCAACTCGCCATCGCCGACGGCGTCCGTCGCGCGCTGGTGGGGCTCGCCGATGTCGCCGAGAGCTATGGCGCGGCCAGCATCGTGTCGCTGGCCACCAAGATGTCGCGCGCCCCGCTCAGCGCCCCCAGCGAACACGCCGGCGTGCAGGCGTTCGCGCAGCTGCTCATGAACCGCGAGCTCACCGACGCGCAGCTCGCGCAGCAGGTGAAGCAGGCCAACACCACCTGGGTCGGCGCACCGGCCGTGGAACCGGCCGTGGTGCCCATCGAGTCCCTGCTCTATCGCGGCAAATCGGCGATCCTGCGCGCGCGTCAGGTTCGCGACGAACTCGCCGCCCATTGGCAGCGCGGCAGCCTCGGCGAACCGGCGGCGCATGCGCTGTTCGAGGAACTGAGCGATTTGCTGGAGCTGGCGGGGACCACCTGATCTTGATCGGGTTTGATGGAGCGGTGAGAGGCGAGTGGGAGTGGAGAGGGGTTTCCATGGAGAAGCGAGAGGCGAGTGGGAGTTTGAGATCAGCGTGTGAGGGGTGAGCCTCACCACTCCTGCTCAGGTCCCCAGCTCCCACTCGCCTCTCGCCTCTCCATTGCCATAAAACCCCTCCTCCCCATGCACCGCTCCCTCCGCGCCCACGCGAAAGTCAATCTCCTCCTCCGCATCCTCGCCCGCGAGGCGAGCGGATACCACGGCATCGAGACGCTCTTTCAGCGGCTCGCGCTGCATGATGTGGTGCAGGTGGCGGTGAATGACGCGGCGCGCGCGCTGACCTGCGATGGGCCGGCGATGCCGGCCGGTGGGATCGGGGCGCCGGAGCAGAATCTCGCGTGGCGGGCGGCGGAGCTGTACACCGCGGCGGCCAAGTGGGAGACGGGGTGGCAAATCACCATCGAGAAGCAGATCCCGGTGGGCGGTGGCCTTGGCGGGGGCAGCGCCGATGCGGCGGCCGTGCTGCGCGCCTTGGAATCGCTCTGCCCCACCCCAATCGGGCGTGACGCGCTCATCGCGCTCGGCGGGACCCTCGGCGCCGACGTGGCGTTCTTCGTGACCGATGTGTCGCGCGCGTGGGCGTGGAATCGCGGCGATCGGCTGCTGCCGCTGGCGCCACTGCCGGCGATGCCGGTGACGCTCGTGGCCTTTACCGAAGGTGTGCACACCGGGCGCGCGTATGGGGCGTTTGCGTCGGCCCGTGAGGCGCAGAGTGCACCGTTGACGGCGCACACGTACGACGCTGGCGCGTTCGACACGTGGGAAGCGCTCGTAACACTCGCCGCGAACGATTTCGAGCAGGTGGTGCCCGGCATGCACGCTGGCGTGGCGCAGGTGCTGCCCGTGCTGCGCGACCTGACGGGCGCCCTGCGCCTGCAGGGGCTGCCGGCCTGCGCGCTGCTGAGTGGGAGCGGCGCCACCTGCTTCGCGCTCCACCCCGACGGCACGACGATCAATCCGGCGCTCCCCGTCGGTGCACGCCTGGTGCACACCACCACGTACTAGGCGCGATGCAGACCTTCACCATGCGCGGCGCGCAGCCAAACATCCTGCTGATCGGCATCGGCATGGCGAGCGTGGTGGAGGCCGTGGTGCTGCATCTGGTGCTCGCCGCCCGCTATCCGTGGATCGCGTATCCCATGGAAGTCGTGGGCGTGCTCGCCTTCGTGCAGATGTGGCGACTCTTCGGCTCGCTCGCCGGCGGCCGCGTGACCGTCAGTGACGACACGGTCGAGATTCACGCGGGTCGCATGGCGCACGTCGCCATTCCGCGGGCGCTCATTCTGGACGTCGTGAAGGCATCGTGGACGAACCTGCCGCAGAAAGGCACCGCCGAGGCCGACGGGTACGTGAATGTCACCGGCCCATCGGAACCCGCGCTGCTGCTGACGCTGCGCGAGCCGGTACCTGTGCGCATCATGGGCCTGGTGACGAAGTCGGCGCATCGCATCGCCGTCTTCGTCGACCAGGCCCACGACCTGCGCGGCCTACTCAGCGTCCCAGACAGGTGACCGGGAGCAGATGCCTGCCCGGAGCGCTCCCCGCGCCCTCAGGCATCGCTCACCGATGCGACACCTCGATCACGCGCCCCTTCGCCTGCGGCACCTTGGGCAGGGTGATCGTCAGCACGCCCTTGTCGAACTCGGCCTTCACATGCTCCACATCCACCGTGCGCGGCAGCGACAGCGCGCGCTGGAACGCGCCGTAGAACCGCTCCGCCAGATAGAAATTTTTCGCCGGCGGACTGTCGTTGATCGCCTGCTCCTTCTCCCCGGCGATCGTGAGGACGTTGTTCTCGATCGTGACCTTGAGGTTCTTCTCCTCGATCCCCGGCAGTTCCGCCGTGAGGATCATCGCGTCCGTCGTCTCCGACACTTCCATGGCCGGCACCCACGACGAGATCGGGGGGCTGGTGGACAGGAACGGTTCGTTGAACAGACGGCGCATCACCCCGGAGAACATGTCGTCGCTCGAGACCGGGCTTGGCACTCTCCGCATGAGTGTGGACATACAACCCTCCTGCGCGTCTTCGCGCTGAGTGAAACGGTTGTGCGTGCACGTTAGCAGGGATTTGCCGCGCGTCGATCAGGCTTTGCTGGGCGCGCTGTAGCGGAAAGTCATACGCGGACTGAGCGGTGAGTTCGCGTATCCGCATGCGGATATCGGGCCCAAACGCGCCCGCGCGCGGGCTCAGCGCTGCGCGAGGAGGGCGCGCGGGAACCAGCGGGGATCGTGTCGAACACTCTCGGCAATGAGCCCGTGCTGCATGAGGAGCGCATGCGTCAGTTCGTGCGCCCAGACGCGCTCGTCCAGCAGCGAATGATCCGCGAGCACCACTACCACGGCGACCACGCTGTCCGCGCCGTCAATTAGCCGCAGGCTTTCGAGGCGACCGTCGCATCGGGCGCCATCGCACGCCACGGCATCGGGGATCGCATCGGCCACAACGGCGCGCGGCAAGGGGCCACGCCAGCGCAAGCCCAGGTTCCGCTCGACCGACGCGAGCACGGTGCGATAGAACGGTGGTAGTGTCGCGGAACGTCCACGATGCGTCCGTTGCAACGCCTCCGCGAGCTGTCCCTGCGCTGCCAGCACCGTCAATGCGGCGGCCTCTCCGGGCGCCGCAGTCTGGGCGACAGATGGGCGAGGCGTGAGCAGCGCGAGGGCGAGGAGCGGGGCGAATGGGCGCATGGTCGGGATGGCGGCATATCCCGGACCGCAGCAACCGTGGTGGCGTCACGGCTCGTTACAATCCCCAACGCACGGCGGCAGCCACCGCGCCCTCACGCAGTGACTGCCGCCACTCCACGGCCCGTGCCCCATGGACCGTCCCTCCTGCAGCATTGTCAGTTGGTCATTGCCCTGCCGACCGCGACTAGAAGCGGGTGCTGAGCGTCAGGAACAACTGGCGCGGGGCGCCGGTCAGCAGCGTCTGGTTGTCACCGCGGGCGGTGTACCCGTTCGAGCCCATGGTGGCGATGTACCGCTTGTCGAACAGGTTGTTCAGGTTGAGCTGCGCCTCGAGCCCACGGAGCGCGCCCACGCGGCCAAAGTCGTAGCGCAGCGACGCATCCGACACGAAGTAGCTCGGCACCTTGCCGGCGCCGTCACCCGCGGTGTTGAGGTCGTTCGTGTAGGTGAAGTAGCGCTCGCTCACAAACCGCCCGCCCAGCGAACCGCTGAACTTGGCCTTGCTGTACGAAAGCGAGGCATTCAGCAACTGCTTCGGGGCGTCCTGCACGGTCTTGCCCTTGGTCTGCACTTCGGTGGTCGGATCGTTCTCGTTGGTGCGATAGTTCGAGCCAAAGGTCGAGTTGTTGAGCGAGGCCGATGCGTACAGGCGGAAGCCATTGGTCAGATCGGCGTTCAGTACGCCCTCAACACCGCTCGTGTTGACCGTGCCGACATTGCCGAACCCGGTCGCACACGTGACGGTCGCCGGGCAAAGCGCGATCCCCAGCAGGCGGTTGCGGTAATCGATGACGTAGCCCGTCAGCCCCGCCTCGATACGACCACGACGCGTGCGGACACCGCCTTCAATCGTGGTCGCCCGTTCGTTCTTCGACTTGCTCTTGAAGTAGTCGAAGGTCGCCGGCGACGCGTTGTACACACCGCCCGCCGGGCTGTTCGGGAACTGATTGACGTTCTCCGACCAGTTGACGAACAGCTCCTCGGTCGCGCTCGCCTGATACACCGCGCCGACCTGCGGCAGGATGCCGCCCTTCGTCGGCGCCGAGAGCGACGGGCGCGCCGGATCGGCAAAGATCGGGGCGATCACGCCATTGGTTGGCGTGTTGCCGTTGTTCTTGAAGTCGGCCCCCACGTAGAGGTACTTCGCCCCATACGTCAGCGTGAGCTTGTTCTCGAGCAGGCGGCTCGTGTTCTGCGCGTAGAACATCGTGGTGGTAATGTCCGCCGTGCGATCGTAGTCGAGACGCAGGACGTTGTTGAAGTCCACGTCGGGTCCGGCCGCATAGTTCTTGAGGCGCCAGCGCGGACGGCGGTTGCTCGAGTTGTTGGTCTCGATCCACGTCCCCATTTCCAGCGCGTTCGACACATCGCCGACCATGAATGATGACGTGAGCTTGCCCAGCACGCCGCCCCGGTTCGCCTTGTACTGCGTCTGGCGGAACATGATCGGATCGGGACTGTAGCTCGCGCCGTAGCTGGGCGCATGCCAGTCGCCCCCGCCGCGGTTGATGTGGAAGTACGGCTGCACCTCGAGACGAACCGCGTCATTCAGACGGAACTCACCCTTGAGATAGGCGAGGTGATCGAGACGCGCGCCCTGGGCCGAGCTGTAGTACGCGGCGTCGGTCAGCGGGTTGTAGCTCCTGGTGCTGAGCTCGGCGAACTGTTTCGACGTGGCCCAGTCGGTGAAGTAGTCGAACATCGGACCGAACGCGACCCCCGGGGCCTGCACCGACTTGTTGAACACGCCCAGCGAGAGGTCCATGTAGTCGGCCTCCTTGCGATTCGCGTAGTTGTAGAACGCGGTGATCTTGTTGCCCCCCAGGAACAGCGTACCCTTCAGGTTGACCTGCTCATGCCAGGTCTGGCCCGCGCCGCCCAAAAAGCCGTTCTGGCCGAACAGCAGGTTCTGCTCGCCTGGGAAGCTGGAGAACCGCGTGCCACCGCCCTTCCACTTGTCCGTGTCGAAGCGCGAGACCGAGAGGAAGCCGTTGAAGCCGTTGTTGCCGAACTGCTTGAGGCCGAGGTCATAGCGCAGCGTGGTCCGACGCGCGCTGTTCTGGCCGCCCATCTGCTGCAGCAGGAACGTCGGCCGGGCAGCCGCATCGGCGCTCGCGTACTGCACCACGCCACCAAGGTTGTTGCCGCTGGCCGTGCCGAGGCTGCCCGTTCCCTGGGTCACCGCGGTCGAAGCGAGGTTGGTCGCATCGACCGCGCGGCCAACGCCGAGACCATTGAAGTTGCCGTACGACATGTCGCCGAGCGGAATACCGTCCATCGTCTGGCCAATCTGCTGCGTCTGGAAGCCGCGCATGGTGATGCGATTGGACCACTCGTACATGCCGAACCCATCCACCGACTGCATGTTCACGCCGGGGAGGCGCTCGATGACCTTGAGGGCGCTCGTCCCGGGGGCGGCGGACTTGAGGGTGGTGCTGTCGATGGCGGCGGCGGCGCGGGCACTGCCGCGCCCGGTCACGCCGGTCACCTTCATCGTGGTGAGCCGTTGCGCGGTGTCGCGCTTGGCAGCGGGCTGCTGGGCGCCGAGCGGCAGCGCAACGAGGGGCAGCGCCATGAGCGGCGCCAACGTCAGGGACGCGAAAGTCGACAGACGACGCGTGTGAGACATGCTTGCTCCGAGAGGGGGGAAAGACGGGTCCCCAAGCATCGGAGCAGTGTGTGACGGCTCGGCGTCGGTGGCGTAACGAAGCCGACGACGCCCCGTAACGGTTCGGTGGCGTACCCTCGGGGGCCCTGCGTCGCCCCCGGGTTTCTTACCCGCGGAAGAAGTACACGTATTTCGCCACCAACCCGCCGCGCGACGGGCGGCTCCACGGGATGGGGCGATCGAGCCCGGTGGGCCAGTTGGAATTCCACACCACGTAGAGATCGCTCCCCGGGGTGACCGTCCAGCGCACGCGGGAATTGACGGACGCGCGGTTCGACTGGTTGTCCCACTGCGCGAAGAGCGTGGCGTTGAGCCGCGGGCTGAAGGCGTAGTCCGACCGGACGCGCACGACGTTTGCCGTGAAGCGCGCCGCGCCCAGCGTGACGGCTTCGCGCGACAGATCCACCGTCGCGAGCGTGTGCGGCGTGCGGCGGAAGCGCAGCCCCAGTGAGGCCTGCGCCGAGCGACCGGTGTAGAACTCACCGGCGCTCACCGTCGCATCGAGACGGATCGCTCTCGCATCGGTGGTGGTGTACTGCAGCTCGGCGCGATTCCACCAGTACGCACCCGGGCGGATCGTGGCCCCATCGATGAGCTCAAAGGCCTCCGTGGGCGCATCGAAGCGGCGCTGGAGATTGAACTCAAAGCGATCGCCGGTCTGGAACTGCAACCCCAGCGGCTTCACCTCCAGCGACGCGTTGTTGGGCCGCCAGTCGAGTCCCCAGACCACGTTGTAGGTCAGCAGATCGAACTCATAACGCCGGATGCGGCTCTTGCGCCGCGGACGTGGCGTGAGTGACGTGCTGCCGCCAAACCGGTAGATCCCCCGCTGCTGCACGAAACCGAGCGTGGGATTGTACGCGGAGTCCACGCGATCGAAACGCATGACGATGTCGGCGTTGTCATTCGGATAGTCCACCATGAGACGGTAGTGGCCACCCACCGGCGCGCCCGATGAATCCTGACTCCAGGCGGCGTTGCCTAACACCACCAGGTTCTGCCCGCCTTGTACGATGTAGGGCAACGAGAAGTCGACGCCGCCGGCCACACTACCTGACCGCCCATCCTGCGCGGCGAGCGTGGTCATCGCCCCGACGTAGCCGCGCCCGAGCACATCGTGCTTGATCCGCAGCACGGCGGCCGTGGCGTCTTCCGCGCCACCGGTCCGCACCGCCAGCAACCCCACCTGCTCCCCGCCAATCCGCCCCTGCATCCGGAGCCCAACCGGAATGTTGACCGGGCGTCCATCACGTCCGAGGCCGATGCGACGGGAGTAGAACATCTGCGTCTGCTGCCGGCGGCCAAAGTCGAAGATCGCCGATCCTTCCGTGAAAAACGGCCGCTGTTCCGGAAAGAACAGCGGAAAGCGCGACAGATTGACGACCTGACGGTCCACCTCTGCCTGTGCAAAGTCGGGATTGACGGTGACGTCCGCCGTGAGCGTGTTCCCGATGGGCAGCTTGAGATCGAGCCCGATGTTGGCATCCTGCGTGCCGCGCGCCAGCAGCGTATCGCCCGTTCCCGTGAAGAAGCGCCGCTCCGGGAGCTTGAGCTCACTCGACACATACGGACGCGCCTCCACCAGTGGGCGGCGCGGTAAATCGGCGAAACCGCCGACCAGCCCTTCCTTCTCGAGAAAGCGAAACCCCTCGGTCCGCTTCCACGCGCGCCACAGCACCTCCTCATTCTTCCGCGGCATGAAGCGACGGAAGTTCATCCCCATCAGGCTGTCGCCGTCCGCGTAGCGCAGCGTGGCCCACGGGACGAGCATCTCCACGACATAGCCGTCGGCGGTGACGCGGCTGCGCACGTCCCAGATGCCATCCCAGCTTTCGTTGCCGCTTTCGAAATCGATGTGCTCGCCGTCCCACAACGCGCCGTTGGCGTTGGCCCGGAAGTAGAAGCCACTGCGCTTGTCGTGCAGGCCGTCCACGCCCAGCGACACGTAGTCATCCGGTCGCAACTCGGCGTCGCGACGCAACTGCGAGCGCACGATGCGCGCCGGTTCGCGGTCGTAGCACCACCACCCCACCGCGAGCCCCGCCGGCGTCGCCAGCACGCGCACCACCGTCCGTTCGCTGCCGGGCGCCCCCTCCTGGGGATCGCGCTGGCGAAAGTCGGTGATCGAGTCGGCCGAGAACCAGGCCGCTTCGTCGAGCTTGCCGTCGAGCCGGATGTTCACCGGGCTGCGGGTGACGCGGAAGTCCACCGGCGGCGCCGTGGACTGGGCCTGCGCACGTGGCGCAACGGCCGCGACCAGCAGGGCGGCGGCGAGGGAGCGAATGGACGGCGGGAGCATCGTGAGACAACGGCTAACCGCCCCAAGACGCTGGGACAAGGCGACCGCTTCCGCCGGATTGTCCCCGGCGGGATCTTATGGACATGAGTGCCCTCATCGCCCCGACCATCGCCGACATCCGCGCCGCCGCGGATCGCATTCGTCCCTACGCGGCCGTGACGCCGCTGCTCTCCTCGCCGGCGCTCGACGCCGTGGCCGGCGGGCGCGTGCTGCTCAAGACCGAGGTGCTGCAGCACACTGGCTCCTTCAAGCTGCGCGGGGCGCTCAATCGCCTGCTGCAGCTCTCCGCCGAGGAGCGCACGCGGGGCGTCGTGGCCTATTCATCCGGCAACCATGCGCAGGCGGTGGCCTACAGCGCCACCCTGCTCGGCATGCGCTCGGTCATCGTGATGCCCAAGGACGCGCCGCCGCTCAAGATCGAGCGCACCCGCGCCTTTGGCGCCGAAGTGGTGCTCTACGACCGCTGGACCGAAGACCGGGTGGCGATTGGCGGTAAAATCGCCGCCGAACGCGGCAGCGTGGTCGTGCCCCCGTTTGAAGATCCGCACATCGTGGCCGGTCAGGGCACCATCGCCCTCGAAGCACTCGAACAGGCACGCGCGATGGGCGTCACTCCCGACACCTTCCTCGTCTGCTGCGGAGGAGGCGGGCTGACCGCCGGCTGCGCGCTGGCCGCCGAAGCGGTGTCGCCGACCACCAAGGTGCACCCCTGCGAACCCGCCGAGTTCGATGACACGGCCCGCTCACTCGAACTAGGGCACCGGGTGGCCAACGAACCGGGCAAGCGCTCGATCTGCGATGCCATCGTGACCGAGATGCCCGGTGAATTCACCTTCAGCATCAACCAGCCGCGCGTCGGGGCCGGGTTGCGCGTGACCGACGACGAGGTGCTGGCTGCCATCGCCTTTGCCGTGCGCGAGCTCAAGATCGTGGTCGAGCCCGGCGGCGCGGCCGCGCTGGCGGCGCTGCTGCACCATAAGGTGGAAACCCGTGACCGCACCACCCTCGTTGTCACCACGGGTGGCAACATCGACCCGCAGATTCTCGCCCGCGCCATCGGCGCGGTGTAACGACCCTGCTCCGCCTTCTTCGCCTGAGACCATGACCCGTTCGATTCTCCGCACGCTGGGCCTCGTGTCCGCGTTCGCTGCCGCCACCTCGGCCGGCGCGCAGCAGCAGCCCACCTACGCCAACGAAATGGCGCGTGAACACGCGCATGACATGGCGGTCGCGTCGCCGGGCGCCAAGATTGCCCCGCGCCTCGCCGTCGCCACTGGTGAGACCGTGACCTACGGCACCGTGGGCGGCAAGACGCTCAAGGGCTATCTCGCCAAGCCGAAGGCCGCCAAGGCCGGACCGGCCATCGTGATGGTGCATGAGTGGTGGGGGCTCAACGACAACATCAAGAGCATGGCCGATCGCTACGCCGGCGAAGGCTACACGGTGCTCGCCGTGGACCTGTTCGACGGCAAGGTCGCGACCAAGCCCGATGAGGCCATGAAGCTCTATCAGGCCGGCATGGCCGACATCGCCGGCGGCGAAGCGAACGTTGCCGCGGCCGTCGCCTACCTGCGCAAGAACGGCGCGACGAGCGTGGGCTCGGTGGGCTACTGCTTCGGCGGCCACTGGTCGCTCCGCACGGGCCTCGCCGGCGGCAAGGATGTCAACGCGGTCGTGATCTACTACGGCGCGCCCATCACCGACCCGAAGCAGCTCGCCCGCCTCAAGGCGCCGGTCCTCGGCCTCTTCGGCGGCAAGGACACGGGCATCCCGGTGGACAGCGTGAAGGCCATGAACGCGGCCATCACCAAGCAGGGCGGCGCGATGCGCCTCAGCGTGTACGAGGATGCCGCACACGCCTTCGCGAACCCGACCGGCACGGCCTACAACGAGAAGGCCGCGAACGACGCGTGGGCCAAGAGCCTCGCCTTCTTCAAGGCGATGCTCAAGTAGCGCGCTGTGAAACAGCCGAACTGAGGACACGAAGGATCTGAAGGCCACGAAGCACTGACTGCTTCGTGGCCTTCTGGCTCTTCGTGATCCTTTGCGGCAGTTACTTTTCAGGCATGACACGCAGAACGTGGCTGACAGCGGTAGCTCTCCTCTTTGCGGTGGTGGTCCTCGGCCCGCGCCCGCGCGTCGCCATGCCGGCGACCCCGCCGACCCTGCCAAAGGAGTTGACCGCGCTGCCGGCATGGCTGGCCGAGCGTGAGGCGAAAGCGGGCGTCACCGATGCCAACGTCGCCAAGCACATCACGTTTGCCGACTCGGCCAATCCGGCGCGCACGCCATGGAGCGTGATCTACCTGCACGGCTTTTCGGCCACGCGGCAGGAAACGGCGCCGGTGTCGGCCGAGGTGGCGCGCGCCCTTGGTGCCAACCTGTTCGAGACGCGCCTCCGCGGGCATGGTCTCCCCGGTGACTCGCTCGCGCACGTGACGGCGCAGGATTGGCTGGCCGACACGCAGGAAGCCTTCGCGATTGCGCAGCGACTGGGGGATTCGGTGCTCGTGATTGGCACCTCCACCGGCGGGACGCTCGCGGTCTGGTTGGCCACCCAACCGCCGGAGCAGCAGCGCGGCCTCGCGCGCCTCGTGTTGATCTCCCCCAATTTCGGACCCAAGGATCGCGCCGCCGAAGCGCTCACCCTGCCGTGGGCGCAGGTGATCCTGCCGCGCTTCATTCCGCAGCGCACCTGGAAGGCGCGCAACGACGAGCAGACGCGCTACTGGACCGTGTCGTATCCCAGCACCGCGCTCTTCCCTATGCAGGCGCTGGTGGAGCGCGTCCGCAGCGCATACTTCACCACCTTCGTCGTGCCCACGCTCGTGTTCAACAACCACGACGATCAGGTGGTGGACGCCGCCCGCACCGACGCATGGGTCGCGCGCGCACGCCAGGCCACCAACGTGCCGGTGCGGCAGCAGCTCGTGGTGCCCACCGCGGGCGAAGACGGGCACGTGATCGCGGGGCGCATCGTGGCACCCAGTCAGACGGCCACGTTCGTGCAGCAGATCACCGACTTCGTACGTCAGGGTCGCTGATCGACGATCAGCTCAGGGGTTGACGCGCCACTTGGTCACGAGATTGACCGACCCACACGCCGTCATCGGCGCCTGAAACTCCATCGGCTGCAACACCCAGCGTGGGTAGATCTCCATCCACGCCAGATCCTTGGGGATCATCGAGGCGACGCGATCCCAGGTGTCGGGGCGGCCATCGACGAACAGGCGAGCCTCGCACTGCCCGCCCTTCGGCGCCGGCAACAGCACGATGGGAATACCGCCGCGCCCCGTACGAGCCACAACGCTCGGCACGGTCGACATCGCTGCCATCAGACTCGGCATGCGGGCGAGCTCCAGGGAGTCGCGCGCATAGCCGAACCCCTGCCGCTTCCGTTCTTCGAAGCCGAGCACCAGCGCACTCGCGGTGGTGGCTTGCGTGCGCACGATCCCGAGCGCGGTGACGCGATCCAGCGTGAGCACCACGTTCGCCGTGTCGCCGACGCGCACATTGGCGACACGCGACCGGGGCATACGCCCCACGGCGAAGGCTTCGATCCGGTGCGAGCCCACAGGGATGTCGGGGGCAAAGAAGCGCCCGCTGGAATCGGCGCGCAGCTCGGCGAGGGTGCCGACATAGACCACCGCATTGGGCACCGGCTGCCCATCGGTACCCTGCACCGCCCCACGCACCACGCTGCGCGGGCCGCGCGTGGGGCGCACGCCCAGCACATCCCCCTCGGTCAGCGCCCGGACATCGGCCGTCACCGACAGCATCAGCTCCTGCCGCAGAATGCGGGCATGCTGCGCCGGGATGGGCATCGTCAGCGTCCAGCCGTCGTTGCGCGCGTCGTGAGCGGTGAACTCCACCGGCTCATCGTACGGAAGGGCGCAGGCGGCGAAGCGGCCGAGCGAGTCGGTGTGGGTGTCGTAGTGCATCTGCCGCGGCGCGATGGTGCTCCCAGCGACGCGCACGCTCAGCCAGCTGAAGCGCACCGGCGCATTGGCCGCCGGCGCCGACTGCGGCGTGAGCAGCGTGCCGTACACCATCGCGCTGTCGCCCGCGACGGCTCGCCCGCACACCGCGCGGGTCATGGTGGCAAAGCTCGGCACCGCCACGCGCGCCTCGGTACGGCCATCGTGCGCCACGCGCGCCGTAAGCTCATAGAGACCGATCGAGTCGAGCATGGGATGCTCGACCTGCAGTCCTACCGGTCCCGTGGTCACACTGTCGAAGCGGAAGCGCCCCTTGTCGTCGGTCTTCGCCAGCGCTGAGGTGCCCACGATGCGCACCATCGCGTCGGCGAGCGGCTTGCGGGCGAGGGAATCAAAGACGACGCCCCGCAGCGGTTCCGCGCGCGGCGGCTCCGCGCGTGGCGGCGCGGCGTCCTGCCCCTGGGCGCGCGACACAGCGCCGAGCAGGAGCGCCGCCGCCAGCAGCAGACGTCGCCGGTTGCGCACTTACTTGGCCACCCGCGCCTTGGTGACGAGGCTGACGACGCCGCAGGCATCACCGATGGTCGTCACCTGAAACTCAGCCGGCAGCAGCGCCGCGCGCACGTAGACTTCCATCCACGCAATCTCCTTGGGGTCGAGCCCGGCGACGCGCTCCCATGCGTCGGGACGGCCATCGACGTACAGCCGGGCGACACACTGCCCCACGCCGCCGGTAATGCTCGCGATCTTCGGTAGGAGCACGAGCGGAATGCCACCGCGGCCCGTGCGTGCGGTCACACTGGGGATCGATGACAGCGACGCCACCAGCGACGGTGAGTTGGCGATCTCCGTGGAGTCGCGGTACTTGCCCAGCCCGGTCTTCTTACGCTCTTCGAAGCCGCGCGTGAACTCGGTGAGCACCGTGGCCTCGGTGCGCACTTCCTTCAGTGTGGTCACGCGCTCGAGCGTGAGGGTGACCGCCACCGTGTCCTGCGACTTGACGGTGATCAACTGCGACGCCGGGCTGCGCCCCACCGCCACCGCTTCGAGCTGCCGGGACCCCGTGGGCACATCGAGCATGAGGAAGCGCCCGGCGGAATCCGTGCGCACGTCAGCGATATCGGCGATCGCCACGCGCGTGTTGGGCACCGGCTCACCACTCTGCCCGAGCACGGTGCCGCGCACCACGCCGGTCGGGCCAGTCGGCTTGCTGCGTGCAGGCGCGTCGGGGTTGGTCGAATCGGTGCGTGTCGCCACGACGGGCGCGCTCAACATCAGCTCCTGCCGCAGGATCGGCGTGCTGCGCGCGGGCAGCTGCAGCGCCAACGTCGTCACGGTGTCCGCCCCGTATCCGCGCGAGAGGAACGTGTAGGGCTCGTCGGCCGGCAACCCGCACGCGACATAGCGCCCGAGCGAATCGGTCTTCGTCACGTACGACAGCCGCTGTTGGCCGAGCTTGCCGCCGGCGGTGCGGCTGACGCCCATCCACGAGATCACCACGTCGGCCTCGCGCGCAGGCTTACTCTCCGGTGTCTTCACCGTGCCGTATACGATCGCGCTGTCGAGCGGCAGCTCACGCCCGCAGATCGCACGGCTCAACGTCGCCATGCTGGGGACACCGAGCTTATGCTCCTTCTTCCCATCGTGCGGCACGCGGGCCGCCAGCTCGTAGAGTCCGAGCGAATCGAGCATCGGGTGCTCCACCGACAGCTCCACCTGGCCCGTGGGCACGCTGTCAAAGCGAAAGCGCCCCTTGTCGTCGGTTCTGGCGAACGCGGCGGCACCGCTCACGCGGACGGTCGCATCCACCAGCGGCTTCCGCGCCAGGGAGTCATAGACCACCCCCCGCAGCGGTTGCACCGGCTGCGCCGGCAGCGCGCGCGCCGCCATCGCCGCCGCCATCAGCCACACACTCGCCCACACTCGCACTCGGTTCATTGTCCGTCCTGGATTGGGTCTGCTACGCCTGCTTCGATTCGTACTTCCAGTTCTGCGACTTCCCTTCGGCCAGCTGCTCGATCGCCTTCTCGATGCGTCGTTCGCGCGTGGCCTCCTGCTTGGCTCCGGCGATCCACTCGCAGTACTCCCGGCGATGCGAGGGGCTCATGGCGTCGAAGTGCTTTCTGGACTGCGGATGCCGGGCCAGCGCCTTCGCGAACGCCGGCGGGATCTCGATGGGCTTCGCGGCGCTCGGCTTCTTCTGCATCGGCGCCGCGCGCTTCACGCCGTCGTCGTTGAGCGCCTTGGCCTTCTTGAGATACGCCTTGAGCTTGGTCTTGCTGGGCAGGTCCTTGATGCTCGTGATCTTGCCGAAGCTCCCCATCCCTTCCTCGGCCACCTCGCCCACGACCTCCTTCTGCAACCAGAAGCCGAACGCGCAGTGCGCCTTGAAGCTGGCCATCGAGCAGAAGATCCCCTTGTAGTCGAAGTGGGGGAAACTCCACTTCATCGTCTCCTGTACGTCGGGGACGGTTACGTGCACGAGCTCCCGGAGGTACGACAGGATCTCCTGCGCAAAGGGTTGGCTCTTCTGGATGTACGCGTCGACGCGCGGGTCTCTCGTGCCCACCTGGCTCGTCTCCTTGTGGTCGTGGCTCTCGGCGAAGCTGCGCGTTGGGGGTGGGCTGAGCAAGCGCCCGTGGGACGAACGCCCGTTTCGGCCGCGTCTCCCGGGTTCGGCAATCGCCTGCGGCGATTCCGAAGCCGGGAGACCTCGGCCTGCACGGGCGCTCGTCCCGCGGGCGCTGACGTCAGACTACAGGGCGCGGGACGTCGGACTACCGAAGGCGGATGAGGCCCTCTTGCGCGACGCTCGCCACAAGCTGGCCCTGCTTGGTGTACACCTGACCTCTGGTGAACCCGCGGGCGCCGGCGGCGGTGGGGCTGTCCATCACGTACAACAGCCACTCGTCGGCGCGGAAGGGGCGATGCATCCAGAGGGTGTGGTCGAGGCTCGCCAGCTGCAGTCGCGGGTCGCGATAGGACACCCCATGCGGCAGCAGCGACGTCGGCAGCAGCCCGTAATCGCTGGCGTACGCGAGCACGGCCTGATGCGTGATCAGGTCGTCCGGGAGCGTGTCCTGCACGCGGAACCACGCGAAACGCTGCGGTTCGCCATGCTCGCTGCCGGGCACGTGCGAGTGGCTGCTGCGGAAGTCGATCGGCCGGTCCTGCGTGAGCACCTCGCGCAGCTCGGGCGGCAAGCGCTCGGCCTTTTCGCGGATCTGCTCGAGCTCGGGCTTGAGCGAATCCGGATCGGGGACGTCCGGCATGGGCCACGCCTGATGGTCCAGCCCGGGCTCGCTGATCTGGAAGCTCGCCGAGAGATGGAAGATCGCCTCGCCATGCTGAATGGCGGTGACGCGGCGCGAGGTGAACGTGCCGCCGTCGCGCGGGCGATCGACAAAGAACACGATGGGCGCCTTGAGGTCGCCGGCGCGCAGGAAGTACCCGTGCACCGAGTGCGCCTCGCGCGGCTCGCTCACCGTGCGCCGCGCCGCCACCAGCGCCTGGGCAAACACCTGCCCGCCGTACACGCGCCCGGTGCCAAGGTCGCGGTTCTGTCCGCGATAGATGTTCATCTCGAGCTGCTCGAGCTCGAGCAGCTCCACCAGCGCTTTGACAATGCTCATGACTGAAATATGTGTCGCCGACCCAGCGGCGTGGCCGGTTGTGCCCAGCCGTTGGGACTCGTAGGGTTGTGGCCATGAATCGCGCCACCCGCTCCTTCGTGTTCGCGTTCCTGGCCTTCGTGGCCGCGACGTGGCTGGTCTGCAACCCACGCCGCCCCGCCGAGTCCCCCTCCGCGGCGGCCGCCGAAGGCGCCGCCTCCGCGAATCCAACCGAGGCGGCGCCAGCCGCCACATCCACCGCCAACGCGCCCTCGCGAGGCGCGACCGTCGGATTTCGTAACGCCGAGCGCCTCGCCGAGCACTTTGCCAAGCACGGTCAGGAGTTCGATGCGCCGACGAAGGAGGCGTATCTGGCCATGGCCCAGGCCCTGCGCGATGCGCCGGCCGGTCCCGACATCCTCGAACTCGTCCGCCCCCTCGACGGCGTCGTGAACCGCTTCGACAAGAAGACCGGCGCCTTCATTGCGTACGACCCCGACGGCACGATCCGCACGTTCTTCAAACCCAATGACGGCGAGGACTACTTCCGCCGTCAGGCCCGCCGCGTCCCACGCTGAGCCCCGCCCCACTCGCCATGACGCTCGAACATCGGCACGACGAATTGCTCGCCAGCTGGGCCCGCACGGTGGAAGATGTCGAGCGTGGGTACCCGCTCACCTTCGATGATTATCTGAACGATCTCGATGTGCGCCACGAGCTCGCGCAGCACCCACCCAGCGCGGAGCTCGCCGAGCTCGACGCCCGCTTCGTGAAGGCATCCTACCCCGCCGGCGGCTGCGTCTGGGGCCCCGACAATGCGGCGGCCGAGCACTGGGACAAGGATGTGCACTGGTGGTACTGGCGCCTGCCGAGGAATCCGGGGGACGCATTCGGGGAGTAACCCAAGAACCCCCAACCCTAAGACCCCAAACCCCAAACTGATCAGTTTGGGGTTTGGGGTCTTAGGGTTGGGGGTTAACGAGTCACAAACCTGCTCCCCTCCCGGACCTAGCTATCTTTCAAGGCTATGTCCGACACGCCCGACCTCACCCCCTCCGAAATCGCCGCCGCCACGGCGCTCCTTGAGCGCCTGGCGGCCGACCGCGCGAACCTTCTCGCGATCCCCGAAGACCAGCGCACGCGTCTGCTCAAGGCCGCCGGCGAGGTCTCGCGCCCGGATGCGATCCTGCGCCGGCAGATGGTGAAGGCGACCAAGCGGCAGAAGAAGGCCGAGCGGACGGAGAAGCTCAAGGAAGCCGAGAACCAGCTGCAGGAGACGGGGATCCGCCGCCTGCGTCGCCAGACGGTCTTCACGACGCCGAACTACCTGCCGCCCGGGTCGGACGACCAGATCACGGTGGACGAGCCCGAGTTCCGCGAGGCGCTCGAGGCGCAGCACTGCTACGTGTGCAAGCAGGAGTACACGGTCATCCACCACTTCTACGATCAGCTGTGCCCGACGTGCGCCGAGTTCAACTATCGGAAGCGCACCGAGCTGGCCGATCTGACCGGGCGTGTCGCGCTGCTCACCGGTGGCCGCGTCAAGATCGGCTATCAGGCCGGCATCAAGCTGCTGCGCGCCGGCGCGCACCTCATCGTCACCACGCGCTTCCCGCGCGACTCGGCGCAGCGCTACGCCAGCGAGCCCGATTTCGAACAGTGGGGGCATCGCCTCGAGATCTTCGGGCTCGACCTGCGCCACACGCCCAGCGTCGAAGCGTTCTGTCATCACCTGATGGAGACGCACGAGCGCCTCGACTTCATCGTGAACAATGCCTGTCAGACCGTCCGGCGCCCGCCCGACTTCTACAAGCACATGATGGACCTCGAGCGCGCCTCGCTCGCCGACATGCCCGCCAACGCGCGCAAGCTCCTGGGGGCGTACGAAGGGGTGCGCGGTTATCACATGCTCCCCGAAGCCGGCGTCAAGCGCGAAGACGAGATGCTCACGCCGGCCACCCTGCCCCGTGAACTCGAGCGCGTCGCGGGCATCACGCATGCCGCCGAGCTGAGTCAGGTAGCGCTCCTGGCCGACGAGCATCAGGACAACGCGCACCTCTTCCCCGAGGGGCGGCTCGACCAGGATCTCCAGCAGGTCGATCTCCGCGAGCGCAACTCGTGGCGTCTGCTGATGCACGAAGTGCCGAGCGTGGAACTGCTGGAAGTGCAGCTGGTGAACGCGGTGGCGCCATTCCTCATCAATGCGCGCCTCAAGCCGCTCATGCTGCGCACGCCAAACCGCGACAAGCACATCGTGAACGTGAGCGCGGTGGAAGGGCAGTTCTACCGGAAGTTCAAGACGACACGCCACCCGCACACGAACATGGCCAAGGCCGCGCTCAACATGATGACGCGCACCTCAGCCGCCGACTACTGGCACGACGGCATTCACATGAATGCCGTGGACACGGGCTGGGTGACGGATGAAGACCCCGTGCACATCGCCGCGCGCAAGGTGGAAGAGCACCGCTTCCATCCGCCGCTCGATATCGTGGACGGGGCGGCGCGGATTGTGGACCCCATTATCGATGGGATTAATACCGGGGAGCACATCTGGGGCAAGTTTCTCAAGGATTATCGCGAGACCGACTGGTAGGTGAACAGCGGAACCCCCGAGAGCTCAGGGGGAAGAATTTCAGGGGGGAGAGCTCAGGACTGCACGCGGTCCTGAGCTCTCCCCCTGACGTTCTCCCGCCTGAGCTCTCGGGGGTTCCGCCGTTCGTTCTACCAGCTCAGCCCTTTCAAGTACTCAAAGTTCGCCTTCGCACTGGCCATTTCGTCCACCGGCCCCTCCTGCTCCACATAACACGGCTTCTTCCCCAAATCCGGCACCTGCGACAGGAACGATTTCAGGTCAAACGAGCCCTTCCCCAGCTCGGTGTCCTTCGCCGTACCCGGCACGATGTCCTTGATGTGAAAGCTCCAGCACCGATCCTTGTGCTTCGCAAAGAATGCCATCGGGTCGCCACCGCCGGCGATCATGTTGCCGACGTCGAGCTGGAAGCGGACATACTTGGGATCGGTCTCGGCGAGGAACACCTCGAGCGGGTGCTCGCCCTGGAGCTTCTTCTCGTGATTGGGCTCGTTGTGCAGCGCGAGCCAGATGCCGGCACGGCGCGCCTCCTCACCGGCCGCGTTGAAGCGCTGGGCCCACAGCTTCCACGCCGCGATCGACGTATTCGCCTCGCTCGGCAGACTGGGCACGATCAGATACTGATGCCCCAGCTCCTTCGCCTCGGCGAGCTTGCCCTCCCAGCCGGAGAGAATCGTTTCTGGCGCCATGTGCGCCGACGGCGCCTTGAGGCCGGTCTGCTTGAGGGCGTCCTTCACCTGCTTCACCGAGCGATCGAAGTTCTTGAAGCTCCAGAGAAGCTCCACATCGGTGTAGCCGATCGCGCGGATCGCGGCGAGGGTGCGCTCGGGGTCCGCGCGCATCGCCTTGCGCACGGCGTAGAGCTCGAGGCCAATGCGATCGAGTTTGCCGGCGCTCGCGAGCGAGGCCGCCGAAAGGCGCCGGGCGGCAAGGGCCGCACCGGAGAGGAGGAGGAAGTGGCGACGGTTCATAGGGGAGGAACTTACGGTCAGATCCGAGCGGGTGGCGGATTCGTCACCCCCGAGAGGTCAGGGGGCAGAACGTCAGGGGGGAGGAGTCAGGACAGCGTCGCCTTGGGCAGTCCTGAGCTCGTCCCCCTGACGTTCTCCCCCCTGACCTCTCAGGGGTTCCCGTCCGAAGCGCGCAGTCTCCCGCCGAAGCCCCCACCACCCCAACCCCCCGCAAGAGTCGGCCGTACATTCCCTCGTACGTCCCCGCCCAACCCCGGAGCCCCCTCTCATGTCCCTCTCGTCCCGCCAGCGCGCCCTCCCCCTCGCGCTGCTCGCGACCCTCGCGTCACCGCTCGCCGCCCAGAATGCCGCCCCGGCGGCGTGGGATCCGCAGGCGATTCTCCGCACCGAAAAGTTCGTGAAGCCGCCGGCGAACATCGAACGGATGATCATGACGCCGCGCGTCGATATCTCGTTCACCAACCCGAGCCCCGACCGGAAGTATTTCCTGCGGGCCTCGGGCGCGGATCGTGGGGACATCAAGGCGTATGGCGCGCCGCACATCTGGCTCGGTGGCCTGCAGGTCGATACCAAGGCCAACCGCAATCGCAGCGTGACCACGAGCACGCGCACCGGATTGCAGCTCGTCGATCCGCACACCGGATCGACCCGAGAGCTGCAGGTGCCGGCGGGCGCCACGCTGTCGTCGCCGGTGTGGTCGCCCAAGGGCACCCACGTGGCGTTCATCGCCAACTTCCCCGCGGCCAGCTACGCGTACGTGGCGGATGTCGCCACGGGCAAGTCGGTACGGCTCTCCGAACGCCCGCTGCTCGCCACGCTGGTCACCGACCTGGCGTGGACGGGCGACGGCAAGAACCTCGTCGCGGTGCTCGTGCCCGCCAACCGCGGCGCCGCGCCCACGCACGGCGACGGCGATGTGGAAGATGGCCCGCAGGTGCGCCTGACCGACTCGCGCGCGGTGCCGCAGCCGGTGCACTTCTCGCTGCTGCAGGATGTGCACGAGAAGGCGCAGCTCAAGTACTACACCACTGGTCAGGTCGCGCTCGTCGATGTGAAGACCAAGGCCGTGAAGCCTGTCGGCGCGCCCACAATGGTGCGCGACATCGATGCGGCGTACGACGGCGCCTATCTGCGCGTGACGCGCATGACCGAGCCGTTCTCGTATCTCGTGCCGGTCACGAACTTCGGCAGTGTGCAGGAGCTGTGGGATGCGAGTGGCAAGGTGCTCGCCACGCTCGCCAACAATCCGCTCCGCGAAGGCGGCCGCGGCGGTGACGACGCGGCGCCCGCGTTTGGCGCGCCGCCGGCGGGCGATTCCCTCGGCCGTCGCAACTTCCAGTGGAATCCGGTCGGCCCGGGGCTGATCTATCTCCAGAGCGCCGCGGCGCCGGATGCGCCGGCCGGTGGCGCCGGTACGCCCCCCGCCGGCGCCGGCCGC